>JAZOVJ010000017.1:0-25415 GCA_045658645.1 Clostridia bacterium
ATGCTCTTGAAAGAGTGCAAGAGTGGGCATTTGTAGTATATAAGTATGAAGAAACTGAGGAAGATTGAGAAAGGAGTGTGGGGACACTGCTCCCCACAACATTTTTATTATGACTGATAAGAAAAAACATTATAAAAAGTATGCAATTATGGTTGATATGTATGCACTGAACCCTCAAGATGAAAATGATATTGATTATACAATTCCTATGTATCTTGGGACTGCATACCCACCAAAAAATATTATTACATATTATGAAGATTTTAATAAACATACTCTACAATGGGAAAATAGAAGAGATGCAGAACTGTATTTACAAAATATGAATAAGTCAGTAGGTTGTTGTGCTACTGATAGAAATGCAAGAATTGTGGAAGTAATGGCAGACAATAATTTTTAAAGAATTGAAAAGAAAAAGAAACAGATTATCTGTTTCTTTTTCTTTTTTGTTAATGCCAATTTATATGCTTGGGTTAGCATAAATTGTTTTACTCATTAAAACTTATTTTAATAATCATATACTTTTCATCATTTGTGGTGCAGGTTGTATGAACTGTCACGGGTTCATACTCGCAATAAGCATCATATTGCAAGGATACGTAAGGGTTGCATTAACTCTTGAAATAGTCACCTTTCCGTCTTCTAACGGCTGGCGCATAACCTCAAGCACTTCACGTTTGAACTCAGGTAATTCATCTAAAAACAAAACACCGTTATGCGCAAGCGAAAGTTCGCCCGGCCTTGGCACAGTTCCACCGCCCGAAAGTCCTGCCGATGAAATTGTATGGTGCGGATTTCTGAATGGTCGGTGAGTTATCAGAGGTGTTCCCTCAGGTAACGTTCCTGCAATGGAATGTATCTTTGATACTTCAAGTGCCTCTTCAAATGAAAGGTCAGGAAGTATTGATGGCATTCTTTGTGCAAGCATTGTTTTACCTGTACCCGGCGAGCCAATCAGAAGCACGTTATGGTTTCCCGCAGCGGCAACCTCTAATGCACGTTTTGCGCTTTCCTGTCCCTTAACATCGCAAAAATCAAGTAGAGTGTCTGCACTTTTTGAAAACAGTTCTTCTTCTGTAACCCTGAATGTTTCAATCTCGTCATCGCCTTTTAAGTGGCGGAACAATTCCCCAAGATTTGAAACGGGATAGATATTGACTCCGTCAATAACCGATGCTTCTTTTGCGTTTGCCTTTGGTACGAAAAAGTTCTTGAAACCCTTTTTGTATCCGGCAATCACCATAGGGAGAACGCCGGTTACGTGGTTCACGCTTCCGTCTAAAGAAAGCTCGCCTATAAATATTGTATCTTCACCCGGCATAGCAACCTGACCGCTTGCCGCCATTATGGAAACCGCAATCGGCAAGTCATACCCCGGGCCTTCTTTCCGGAGATTTGCCGGTGCTAAATTTATAATCAATTTTTTTGACGGGAAAACGTATCCTGTATTTTTAATACCCGAGCGGATTCGTTCCTTTGACTCTTTAACGGCAGCATCAGGAAGCCCTACAATTTCAAATCCGGGCAAACCGCCCGTAATATCCGCTTCAACGCATACCGAAAACCCGTCTATTCCCAAAAGTCCTACAGAATATGCCTTTGCAAGCATTTCCTCACCTCTTAATTCTCATTTTTTCTCTTTAGTGATGCCGGTTCTTTTTTCCAGCCATCGATACCGCTTGTCCCGATGGCAGTAAAAAGACGCTTCTTAAGACCGCTGTTTACCGATTTGTCAAGGTCCTTTAAAATATTCTTTATCTCTTCCCTTTTTGTGTTTCCGTCTGCAGGGCATAAACTTTTTGTAACCGGAAGTTCAAGCCTTTTTGCCACGCTTCTTATATCTGCTTCACGGGTATAAATAAGCGGTCTTATTGAATACAGATCGGTTCTGTCAAGATATGTAACGGGAGAGAAACAGTTAATTCTTCCCTCATATAAAAGGCTCAAAAGGAAGGTTTCCAGAACATCATCGTTATGATGCCCCAAAGCCACTCTCTGACATCCCATTTCAAGCGCTAAATCGTTAAGCGCACCACGGCGCATTTTTGCACATAGCGAGCAAGGGTTTTCTTCCTTTCGGTAATCAAAGATGACCTCGGCTATGTTTGTAGGCTTTACTACATATTCAACACCAAGTTCGTCACAGTATCTCTGCACGCCGGACCAGTCCGCCTTATAGCCCATATCAAGTGTAAGCCCGACAACAGTGAACTTTTTCGGGTAGTATCTTGAAAGCATAGAAAGTGCTCCCAAAAGCACAAGACTGTCCTTTCCGCCCGAAACGCCAACACCGATTTTGTCGCCGTCCTGTATCATATCATAGTCTTCAACAGCTTTTCTTACTCTGCTGACAATTCTTTTCATTATTTTGCTTCCTTAATTAAATCAATATTTTTTGCTACATAGTCATATCCCGAAACAACAGTTATTACAGCAGATAGCCAGACAAGGACATCTGTTATCAGAACTGATGCGTTCTCAGGGAAAATCGGCAGGAATAAAAGTATTGCCACGATAATTGCAATCATCTGGAAAATTGTTTTCATTTTCCCCCACCACGATGCCGCAATAACCTTACCGCCGCCCGCTGCTACCAATCGTATTCCTGATACGATAAACTCACGGGTCAGGATAAGCATAACCGCAACGGCAGATGCTCTGCCATGATGCATAAGCACTAAAAATGCCGCAGTTGTAAGCATTTTGTCTGCAAGCGGGTCCATAAACTTACCAAAATCGGTAATAAGATTGTGTTTTCTTGCAAGATGTCCGTCAACAGCATCGGTTATTGACGCTATAATGAACAGAATAAGGCCGATAACAACAAAAGCCATATTTGTCACGTCAATCATCATAAACGCCATAAAAAACGGCACTAATATCATTCTTAAAACGGTTAGTTTGTTTGGTGTGTTCATATTTCTACTTCCTTTCCCGTCAAATCATATTCATCAGCGTCCAATATCTCCACATTGGTGAATGTTCCGATTTCGACCTCGTCCTCTGCGGCGAAATAAACAGTAGAGTCAACTCCGATACTGTCACCACGGCTGCGCCCTGTATACATAAAGTTTTCTTCGTCATAACCCTCTGCCAGAACCTCGATTACATTACCGATTTTTCCCCGGTTTTTCTCAAGGGATATTCCCTGCTGAAGCTCCATCAAGGCATCGCGGCGTTTTTCCTTTATTTCTTCAGGCAACTGTCCGTCAAAGTTCGCTGCCGGAGTATCCTCCTCTTGCGAGTATGCAAAAACGCCTACCCTGTCAAGTTTTATTTCCTTTAAGAACTCATATAGCTCTTCGAATTGCTCCTCCGTTTCGCCCGGGAACCCCGCAATAATTGACGTTCTGAAAACGGCATCAGGCATTACCTCACGGATTTTTCTGATTTTTTCCTCAATTTCCGCCCTGTTTGTACGTCTTGCCATTCTTCTTAATATATCGTTATTTATATGCTGAATCGGCATATCAAAGTAGTGGCAAATCTTTTCATTTTCCGCCATTACCGAAATCAGTGAATCGGTTATTGCCTCGGCATAAAGGTAGTGAACACGCACCCACTTTATTTCGGGGATTTCGCACAGCTTTAAAAGAAGCCTGTCAAGTGAATATTCGCCATATATGTCCTTGCCATAGCGTGTAGTATCCTGCGCAATTACAATAAGCTCACGAACACCGTTTTCTGCCAAAACCTTTGCCTCTGCGATTATATCCTCTATCCTGCGGCTTCTGAAATGCCCTCTTATTTTCGGGATTGCACAGTAGGTACAGTTATTGTCACAGCCGTCTGCAATCTTCAGGTATGCAACGTGCTTTTCGGTTGCTAAAATTCTCGGCAGGTTTTCGGGGATTTCATCGTTCTGATTACCCCAAAGGCAAACATATTCGCCGGCTTCGGCGTCCTTTATAACCTCTGCAATTTTATAAAAATCACCTGCGCCGATGCATGCATCAA
Source organism: Clostridia bacterium (assembly GCA_045658645.1). Classification (GTDB taxonomy): domain Bacteria; phylum Bacillota; class Clostridia; order UBA1381; family UBA1381; genus UBA1738. The sequence continues at coordinate 3,958 of JAZOVJ010000017.1, forward strand.
CCTCCGGCAATTCTTCCTTTATACTGTCGTGATACCGCTCCGACAAGCAGCCTGTCATAATCAAAAGTCTGCAATGACCGGTTTTTTTATACTCTGCCATTTCCAAAACCGCATCAATAGACTCCTGCTTTGCAGGGTCGATAAAACCGCAGGTGTTTACAATTATAACCTCTGCATCCTGCGGGTCATTTACAATAACGTGACCCTCATTCTGCAATATGCCAAGCATAGTTTCAGCATCGGTCTGATTTTTCGGGCATCCCAAAGACACCATTCCAATTCTCATTTATCTATATCCTTTCAATCCTCTAAAGCCTCGCCTTTTATTCTTTCAACAGCGGACTTTATATCGTCAAAACCGTAGCCACGATAGGCAAAGTATCTTATGGCACGGTCAATGTTCTTTTTCTCAAAATTACCGCCAAGCTTTCGTTCCATAAGCGGCAGAAGCTGTTTCTCTTCCTCATCCGAAAGCTCAAGCATTGCATTTTCAAGCTCTTCACCAAAAATACCGCGGAACTTCAGTTCCTCTCGTATCCTGCGTCTGCCGTACTTGTTCAGGTTCTGCAAGTCCCTTGCAAGCTTTTTTGCATACTCTGCATCATTCACAAAAGAATACTCACGCAAGAACTCAAATATTTCCGGCAAATCTTCCGCATTCGCTCCGGCCCTTATGAGCTTATCGTAAAGCTCCTTTTCAGAATGAGAACGGAACTCTAAAAGCCTCAATGCCTTTTCCTTTGCTTCACTTTTTGAAAGCTCTTTTCTTTCTCTTATCATATTCTGAAATAATCAAACAACTGTCCAAAGTCCACCGAGCCTATTTCCCGGTTTTCATACTGCTGGAACAAGTTGTGATACCCCTCCTGCATCTGCTCTGATTTTATGCCGTATTTTATTGACAAATACGCCTCAAGGTAGGCAGACAAATGGTCGCAACCTCTTATAAGCTCGCCATCCACAGGGCAGAATTCGTCACTGTTATATTTCTCGTTTATCTCATCAGACGAAACCTTTATAAGCTTTCCGCCGATTGTTACCTTTGACGTAAATTCGTCCTGTGTATAGAATTCCAGGTCGTGTCTTATTTCATCGCTTACCATCGGGAAGATAATCTTCGCCATCTGCTCGTCTTCTATGTTCTTGATAATGTCATCAAGACCCTTGACCGAGTTCTTAACCGGTGACACAATATCTCGGGTCAGAACCTCAGGGATATCGTGGAAAAGTCCGCCGAAGAAGTTGTTTACAAGTCGCTTTTCACAAGCACCGCATTCAAGGGACGCAAAGTATGACATAATCGCAACAAGCAGGGTGTGGCCCATAACCGATGTGTTCGGGGTTCGTACCGCTCTTGACCATCTCTGCTGATAACGGAGCTTACCGATTAGTGACATAAACTTGTTAAGGTCAGGGTCTGTTGCGAACTTTGAAAATCCCTCAAAGGTATTGCACTTTGCAAGACCCTTTTCCACCTCGGTTTTTACCTGTTCAATATCGTAAGTGTGGGCATTCTGCGGATATATTACGTCAAACTCCCACTTTGTTGCATAGTAGTGTGCCGCCTTTAAGATTTCTTTTTCCTTTTTGGCGTAGTCAGCCTCTAAAAAATATCTGCTCATTTTGGCATAGAAGTCGCCTTTTAAGCACTCAAGCTGTCCTTCAAGCTGTTCCAGCACCCACCTGTTTATCTGCTCGCCTTTTTCTTTCATTAGAAGGTGATAAACCGGCGGCTTTATATCGGTCAGGATTATTCTGTGCAAGAACTCAAAAATTCCGCCCTCCAATAGCTTTAACGGGTCATAGTTTCCCTCGCCCTCACATTTTGCAAGAACGTATGCATATACCATTTTATGAGCCTGTTTGTCAAGCTCGGAAAAGCCGTTCCACGGTCTTATGTGGTCATTCCATCTCTGGATGGAGGCTGCCACGTGTATCAAAGAAATCAAAGATTTTCTTATCATAAAATCACCCCTTATAACAGATACTTACAGTTACAATAATTATACCACAAAAACCCCGAAAACGTCAACAAAAAACCGCAAGAACCTGTACCATTTTCAAAAGTTTTTCCAAAGCGGAAAATATACAGGAACACTACCTCGTTTTCCGCATATTCTGTTAACAGGGGAAGCTCCCGTTTATTATTAAGAAAGGAAGATTTTTATGAACGAAAAGCATTGTGCACCTGATTGCGGCTTTAAAGAAGCTGTATGTATACACACTGACAAGGTCTACGATAGCTGCCGTGACAAAGATTGCCTTGAAAATATCAGGGTTTATTTAACAGCCTGCGGTCAGGACGTAATTGACAGAGCAATAAATGTAAAGTGTACCAAAGCAGAAATTATCTGGGTATATTCCGACATCGAGGCTGTGCCTTTTAACCGAGGATTCTATTCTGTTGACTTAAAGTATTTCTTTAAGATTACTCTTGCAGTATTCACAGGTCTTGGCAGACCGACTGAGGTTGAAGGTCTTGCCACCTTTGACAAAAAGGTTATCCTTTTCGGTTCAGAGGGCAACGCAAAAGTGTTTGCATCAAAGTATAAGCAGGACGCATTTGATGCACAGATGTGGAAGAAAACAAATATGCCGAACGCTGTAGTTGAGGTTGTTGACCCAATCGCACTTGGTGCAAAAGTTGTTGACGTTAACGATAAGTGTTGCTGTGATGACGACTTTGACTTAGCAAGCATTCCTGATTCTGTAAGCCGTGTATTTGACGATTCTCTAATCCTCGGCGGAGAACAAAAACGTGTGTTTGTTTCTATCGGTATCTTCTCAATCATCCGTCTTGAAAGACGCGTTATGCTTTTAATCCCTGCATACGATTTCTGTGTTCCTCAAAAAGAATGCATCGGCGCAACTGATGACAATCCTTGCGAGTTGTTTGACAGAATTTCTTTCCCGGTTGATGAGTTCTTCCCACCGGAGAGATGCGAATTTGAAGACGACAAGGACTGCGGCTGCGGTTGTTAAGTTAAACAAAAAATAGCAGATGAAAATTCATCTGCTATTTTTTAATTGTTTTCTAACTGACCAAGGCTTGCAGCTTTTAGATATGCATTGATAAAGCCTTCCAAATCGCCGTCCATTACCGCACCGATATTGCCCATTTCAAATCCGGTTCTGTGGTCTTTTACAAGGTTGTACGGGTGGAAAACGTATGAACGAATCTGGCTTCCCCATGCGATTTCTTTCTGCACACCCTTAATATCCTCAATCTTTTCTTTCTGCTGTTGTTCCGCAATTTCTGCAAGCTTTGACTTAAGCATCTTCATAGCATAGTCCTTATTCTGATGCTGTGAACGCTGAGTCTGACAAGCAGTTACGATACCTGTCGGGATATGGGTAACTCTTACCGCAGAGTCGGTCTTGTTGATATGCTGACCGCCAGCTCCTGATGCACGGTATGTATCTACCTTAATATCCTCAGGCCTAATAGTTATCTCAATTTCATCGTCAATTTCCGGTGTAACTTCGATAGATGCAAAAGAAGTGTGGCGTCTTCCTGATGAGTCGAAAGGCGAAATTCTTACCAGACGGTGAATTCCCTTTTCTGCCTTTAAATAGCCGTAAGCGTTAAGACCATTAACAGAGATTGTTGCACTTTTTATACCCGCATCATCACCCGGTAAAACGTCAACACTTTCAAGTGTATACCCGTTTTTCTGAGCATACATCTGGTACATACGAAGAAGCATTTCCGCCCAGTCCTGTGCCTCCGTTCCGCCTGCACCTGCGTGTACTGTCATAATGGCATTACACTTGTCATAGTTACCCGACAAAAGTGTTTCAAGAGTCATTTTCTCTATTCTTGCCTTCACTTCTTCAACTGTTTTGGTTATCTCGTCAAGCATTGACTCGTCATTTTCCTCGTTGGCAAGGTCAATTAAGACAAGAGCGTCTTCCCAAGAAGACTTCAGCCCCTCATAAGCCGCCACCTTGTCCTTTAACTGCTTTGTCTTTTGCAGAACTTTCTGGGAGTTTTCCATATCGTCCCAGAAGTCCTGTGCTGTTGCCGCTTCTTCAAGCTCGGCTATTTTTTCTTTTGTTCCCTTTATATCGAGAGAGAACTCAAGGTCTTCAATATTCTTCTCAAGACCCTGAAGCTCCAGTCTGTACTGTTCATATTCTAACATATTTCTGCCCTTTCCTTCAGAATGTGACTTTGCTTATTTTCCGCAACAATGCTTATATTTCTTACCTGAACCGCATGGGCACGGGTCATTTCTGCCCGGAGTTTTCTTTGCCGTTACAGGTTTTTTTGAAAGAGTTCCATCGCTTCCCGTGTCAAGCGGTTTTGCCACCTGCACACGCTTAATTTCCACCTGCGGTCTTGGACGTGCCATAAGCACATAGCGCACAGTATCACGTTTTATAGACTCAAGCATTCCGTCATATAAGTCACTACCCACATTTCTGTATTCAACAACAGGGTCGTGCTGACCGTATGCACGAAGTCCGATTTCGCGTTTCACGTGTTCCATTTCATCCAAGTGGTCCATCCACAGAGTATCAACCACACGAAGCATCATTACACGCTCAACCTCACGTATATTTTCGCCAAATGCTTCGGCAGATTCAGCGTATCTGTCCTTTGCAATCTTCAAAAGACGTTCTTTGATTTCGTCCTTTGTAATATCCTCAAACTCTTCCTTTTTAACCTCAAATTCGCCTCTTGCAAAAAGATACTGATTGGCAAATTCTGTTAATGCTGCAAGGTTCCATTGTTCCGGAATATCGGTAATACCAATATAGTCATCCATAGCTGTATTGATGATTGATTCAATCATATTTTTAATAGTTGAAGAAATATCCTCGCCGTCCAAAACCATCTGGCGCTGCTTATAGATAATCTTTCTCTGCTCGTTCATTACCTCGTCATAAGAAAGCACGTGACGGCGTGAGTCGAAGTGTCTTGCTTCAAGGTTCTTCTGAGCGTTTTCGATTGACTTATTTAAAATTCCGGCTTCAATAGGCTCGTCTTCGGCAACACCAAGAGTTTCAACCATCGTCTTAACTCTGTCCGAACCGAAAATACGCATAAGGTCGTCTTCCAATGACAGATAGAACTTTGAGCTACCAGGGTCACCCTGACGTCCTGCACGACCACGAAGCTGGTTATCAATTCGGCGTGATTCGTGACGTTCTGTACCGATAATGAACAGACCGCCTGCTGCCTTAACCTCTTCCGCCTCATCTTTCAAATCAAGCTTGTATTTTTCGTTAAGCTCGCGGAAAACACGTCTTGCCTCAATGATTTCCTCATTGTCGGTTTCGGCAAAACCTGTAGCTTCCGCCATAAGCATTTCGATTTTATCGTCAGTCATATCCTCGTCTTCTGCCTTTTTAGCAATAAGACGTTTCTTAAGCTCATTTTTCGCCATATACTCGGCGTTTCCGCCAAGGATAATGTCAGTACCACGGCCTGCCATATTGGTAGCAATCGTAACAGCACCCTTTTTACCTGCCTGTGCAACAATTTCCGCTTCTTTTGCGTGATATTTGGCATTTAAAACCTCGTGTTTTATTCCTTCACGCTTCAAAAGTGCAGATAATACTTCTGATTTATCAACGTTTACTGTACCAACCAAAACAGGCTGACCTTTTTCGTTACATTCCTTAATCTTGCGGATTACCGCCATATACTTGCCACGCTCTGTTCTGTAAACACTGTCGTGTTCATCAACACGGGCAATCGGCTTATTTGTTGGGACTTCCACACAGTCAAGCTTATATGTCTGCTGGAATTCTTCCTCTTCGGTCAGTGCTGTACCTGTCATACCGGACAGCTTTTTATACATACGGAAATAGTTCTGGAAGGTGATGGTTGCAAGAGTCTTTGACTCGTTTTCAACCTTAACACCCTCTTTTGCCTCAATTGCCTGATGAAGACCGTCTGAATATCTTCTTCCCGGCATAATACGGCCTGTGAACTCGTCAACAATCATAACTTCACCGTTTTGCACAACATACTGTTGGTCACGATGCATAATACCGTTTGCGTGAAGTGCCTGATTAACGTGGTGCTGGATTTTCATATTGTCAGGGTCTGCAAGGTTTTCGATGCCGAAATACTGTTCCGCTTTCCCGATACCCCTGCTTGTTAATGTGGCAGTCTTTGCCTTTTCGTCTACGATATAGTCACAGTCTTCGTTATCTGACAAAACTTTTGAGTCCTCTTCGGTAACAACCTTTTTTGAAAGACTTTTTGCGAACTTGTCCGCTTTCATATAAAGGTCATTCGCCGCATCGCCCATACCTGAAATGATAAGCGGAGTTCTTGCTTCGTCAATCAGGATTGAGTCAACCTCGTCCACAATGGCATAGTTGTGACCTCTTTGCACCTGTTCCTCTTTGTAGGTTACCATATTGTCACGAAGATAGTCAAATCCCATCTCGTTGTTTGTTCCATAAGTAATGTCGGCACTGTACGCTGCCTTTCTTTCGCCATTGTTAAGGTCGTGAATAATAAGTCCGACAGAAAGACCTAAAAATCTGTAAACCTTACCCATCCATTCAGAGTCACGCTTTGCAAGGTAGTCATTAACAGTTACAATATGCACACCTTTTCCTGATAATGCGTTAAGATATGCAGGAAGAGTTGAAACCAATGTTTTACCTTCACCTGTTTTCATTTCTGCAATTCGTCCCTGATGAAGAATTATTCCGCCGATAACCTGAACGTAGAAATGCTTCATTCCAAGAACTCGCCATGATGCCTCACGCATAACCGCAAAGGCTTCAGGCAGGATTTCGTCCATACTCTCGCCATTTGCAAGCCTTTCCTTAAATTCCGCGGTTTTTCCCCGAAGTTCTGAGTCTGTCAGCTTTTCCATTTCCGGTTCCAATTCCATAACCTTATCTGCAATCGGCTTCACTCTTTTCAGCTCACGGTCAGAGTATGAACCGAACAGTTTATCAAATAATCCCATTATTTCACCTCAAATAATTTATTTACGTATGTACCTTTGGCACATATTATTCCTTATTCTACACCTTATCTTACAGTATATCACAAATCCTGTAAAATTACTATACTTTTTCTAAAATTTTCTAAAAAGAAATTTCCATATTTAATATATTTTTAGAAAAAATCTTGACATATACCAAGAATTGTAGTATAATCCTTTTTGTTGTGAATGCCCAAGTGGCGGAATTGGCAGACGCCCAGGACTTAAAATCCTGTGGGACTTATCTCCCGTGCCGGTTCGACCCCGGCCTTGGGCACCACGTCGGAACAAGTATCGCTTGTTCCGATTTTTTTATGCAAAAAATCAGTCATATGCTTTACTGTTCCTCCTTTGTCGAAAAAAGTCACGCTCGGCTCGCCTGTTCGTTTGTAAACGCTCTCACTACGGCTCGCTGTCGTTACCAACTTTTTTCGATGCCCTTGCTTATTTCCAGAATAAGTATTGCTTCCTCCGATTTTTTTATGCAAAAAAGAGTGCCGAGGCACTCTTTTCACATCTTATAAAGGTATGCATATATACCGCCTTTTTCCAAAAGCTCTTCGTGTGTTCCCTGCTCTTCTATGCCGTTTTGGGTTAGCACTAAAATCGTGTCGGCGTTTTTGATTGTTGTTAATCTATGGGCAATAGTGAACACAGTTCTGCCTTTTGCAAGGCGTTCCAAAGACTTTTGCACCACTTTTTCACTTTCATTATCAAGTGACGATGTCGCCTCGTCCAAAATCAAAATCGGCGGATTTTTAAGGAACGCTCTCGCTATTGAAATTCTTTGCTTTTGTCCGCCCGAAAGCTTAATTCCACGTTCTCCAACATAGCTGTCATATCCGTCAGGAAGGCTTCGTATAAACTCATCCGCTCCCGCATCTTTTGCCGCCGCTACCACTTCTTCAAAGGTTGAACCCGGTTTTCCGTATGCGATATTTTCAAATATGGTTCCTGAGAAAAGGTACACATCCTGTTGCACAACTCCAATATTGGTTCTTAAAGACTTAAGCGACATATCTGCTATATCCACGCCGCCAACGGTAATTCTTCCCGAGGACACGTCATAAAATCTCGGTATCAGATTACAAAGAGTGGTTTTACCGCCGCCTGACGGTCCCACAAGTGCCACGCTATTGCCTGTTTTTATGGTCATATTCAGGTTTGTGATAACATTTTTATCCTCGTCATCATAACGGAAAGTCACGTTTTCAAAGCAAATATCACCCAGCTTAAACTCTTTGGCTTCAGGCTTTTCCACAATTTCGCTGTTTTCATCCATAATCTCCAAAAATCGTTCAATACCCGTCATACCACGTTGAAATTGTTCCGTAAACTGCATAAGAGTACGAATAGATGCAATCAGGGTTGTTACGTACAACAGATATGCAACAAGGTCGGAAGCATTGATTTTTCCGGTTATAATGAACACGGCTCCCGCCACAACAACCGCCAGGTGCATAACACCGTCAAAAAATCTTGTAGTAGTATGGAACCCTGCCATATACTTATATGCAAATTTCTTTATGTCGAGGAATCTGAGATTGCCCTTGTCAAACTTTTCCTGTTCAATGCTTTCGTTGGCAAAGGATTTCACCACACGTATTCCCAACAGACTATCCTCAACCTGTGCATTTATTTCGCCTGTCTGCTTTCTTGACTCAGAAAAAGCAAGACGCATTTTTTTGCGGAATTTTAAACTGCATATAAGCATTATCGGCAGTATTAAAAATATAATCAGCGTAAGCGGTATGTTTATGTTGATAAGAATTATAAAGGACACTAAAACCTTTATTCCCGTTATGAAAAATTCTTCGGGACAATGATGAGCAAACTCGGTTATGTCGAAAAGGTCGCTTGTTATTCTTGCCATAATCTGCCCCACTTTTGTGTCGGTATAGTAAGAATATGAAAGGGTCTGCAAATGCTCGAACAAGTCGTGGCGCATATCGGTTTCCATCCGTGTTCCCATAACATGCCCCGTGTTTGCCATAAAGTAGTTCGCCATTGTGTCAATAATCCGCAATATTATATATAAAAGTGCGATTTTACCGATAAAGCCAAAGGTTAAGGATGCCATATCGTTTTCCGCCAAGAAAGTAACACGCCTTATTATCATCGGGAAAATAAGCTCGCAGACAGTTGTCAGCGCTGCACACAAAAGGTCTAACACCAATGTCCATTTATATTTTTTATAGTATGGCAAAAACCTTTTTATAAGGTATGCCGTTGTCATCTTTTTTTCTTCCATTTTTACGCCCTCCGCATACTGATTTTATTATACTCCCAATCAAGTAAAAAGTCAATTTTAACCACAAAAAAAGAACGCCCGAAAGCGTTCTTTTACATTCTTACGTTAGACAAGAATTCCTGCAAGCGTTTTGATTTTGGATTTGTGAATATTTCCTCAGGCTTACCCTCTTCTGCGATAATACCGTTATCCATAAAGATAATCCTGTCTGAAACGCCTTTGGCAAATGCCATTTCGTGAGTCACTATAATCATTGTCATATTCTCGTCAGCAAGGGATTTTATTACCTTTAAAACTTCGTTGGTTATTTCAGGGTCAAGTGCTGATGTCGGCTCGTCAAAGAGCATTATCTCAGGGTTTAATGCCAACGCTCTGCAGATTGCTACTCGCTGTTGCTGACCGCCCGATAACTGACACGGATAACTGTCATACTTTTCCCCAAGACCCGCACTTGTCAAAAGCCTTTTTGCATTTTCCTCAATTTCGCGATAGATTTCCGCCTTGTTGAACTTAAAATCTTCACGTTCTTTTGCCAAAAGCTTTGGCGCAAGGGTCACGTTTTCCAAAGCATTGTACTGCGGGAACAGGTTAAATGACTGAAACACAAATCCGAAATTAAGTTGCTTTTTACGGATTTCCTCATTTGACATTTTCTTGTGTTCTTCGCCGTCAAAAATGACTTCGCCGTTTAAAACAATTTGTCCCTTGTCTGCTTTTTCAAGGAAGTTTATACAACGAAGAAGTGTCGTTTTCCCGCTTCCTGATGAGCCGATAATAGACACGACCTCGCCCTTTTCCATTTTAAAGGACACGTCTTTTAAAACCTCAGTTTTACCGAAGTTTTTCTTTATATTTTTAACTTCTAAAATTGCCACTTTTCATACCCTCCTTTTAACCCTTATAATAGTCAAGTTTCTTTTCCAGGTAGTTAAAAATCAGGGTTAAAATTCCGCAAAGCGCCAGATAGAATAATCCCGAATAGAAAAGAGGCCACAGAATATGCTCCGAATTCATCATTCTTTTTGCATTCCAGGTTATTTCGTAAATCATAATTGTGTTCGCAAGAGAGGTATCCTTAACAAGTGTTAAAAATTCGTTGCCCATCGGCGGAATAATTCTTTTGATAACCTGCAAAAGCACAACCTTAAAGAAAACCTGTGTTTTGGTAAGTCCCAAAACTGCACCTGCTTCATACTGACCTTTTGGTATGCTTTCAATACCGCCACGGAAAATTTCTGCAAAATAGCATGCATAGTTTAAAACAAACGCTATAATTACCGCAACAAACATATTCATACCACGTATGCCCAAAAGCCCCGGTCCTAAACCGAAAACTATAAGCTGAAGCATAAGAGGTGTTCCTCTTATAATCCAGATAAGAGTTTTTACGGGATATTTGATTACCTTGAATTTACTCATAGAGCCAAAGGATATGACAAGCCCTAAAGGAAGTGCCATAATAAGTGTCAGGGAAAAGATTTTAAGAGTTGTTCCAAGACCTTCTAAAAGGCTCATGGTTACCTTTGTAAATAATTGCATAATTACACCTTTTTATATGTATTTAAACCCACCAAAAAGGCAGATAAAAATCTGCCTTTTTGATATGTAATGTTTAGACTTTTTTAGTTGAATCAGAATGCAAGATTAAGCTCGTACTTTTCAGCAAGTGCAACAAGTGTTCCGTCTGCTACAAGCTCATCAATTGCAGTATTGATTGCATTAAGAAGTTCTGCATCGTCAAGTCTTACGCCGATACCGTATTCTTCTGTTGTAAGCTCAACTGCATAACCAAGCTTGTCATAACTTGTGCCTTCTGCTGTTGAAGCCTTTGCCATTGTAATGTCGATTACACAAGCATCAGCCTGACCGCCGGCAACTGCCAAAAGCGCATCTGTCTGTGCTGCAACAGGTGTGTAGTTTGCATCAAGACCGTTGTCCTTAATTGCAGCTTCTCCTGCAGAACCAGCCTCTGCGGCAAACTTCAATTCCTTCATGCTTTCAGCATCAGCGTACTTATCAAGCATATCCTTTGCCATTACAACAACCTGAGCATTCTTAACATATGCCTTTGATACTGCACAGTTTGCCTTAACTTCGTCTGAAATTGTCATACCGTTCCAGATACAGTCAATCTGACCCGCATCAAGTGTCGGGAACTTTGTATCCCAGTTGATTTCAATAAATGTAGGAGTCTTTCCAAGCTTTGCACAAACAGCTTCTGCAAATTCTGTATCAAAGCCTGTAAGCTCGCCTGCTTCGTCAAGGTAGTTCATCGGCTCATAAATTGTGTAACCGATTAAAAGTTCGTCTGAATTCTTTTCGCCGCAGCCTGCGAAAGCAAAAAGCATAACTGCTGCCATTAAAAGTGCTAATAATTTTTTCATTTTTCATATCTCCTTTTCAGGTTAAATTTTGATTATGGCATTATTGTATCACATCACTTTAGTGTTGTAAAGTGGTAATTCGATAAAATATTTATTTTTGTCTACCTTCAACAAAAAAAGAGAGTATCTTTTAGACACTCTCCACACTTTTTAATCGGATTTGTTCATCAACATATGGTTTTACAGCACATTTTAAATCAATCGGCATTACTTTTTCTTTTGAAATACGCTCAAGGAACATTTTTGTTTCGCCTTTTGTGAAAAACAAATCAGGAATACTCTTTTGCTCTCGCATAATACGTCCGCTTTTTGACATTACTTCCTTTTCCACCAAAACTCCGTATATTTTAAGGTCGCAGTACTCCTCGCTTATGTTTCCTTCCAGTAAATAATATGTAAGCGTTATTCGTCTTGGCGTATCCTTCAAAATTTCAATGCGTTTAAAAAATTCTTTCTTCAAAAACTTTTCCTCCCTTTTTATTCCTGCTAATAAAGTATAATATAATAAAAAGGCAAAGTCCAGTAAAATCAATCGCACAAACCGCTTTGTTATGCGGTTTTTCGCCATATACACTTGTCGGATTTTGATGAATTTCGGGGTTTGTTTTCTGAAAAAAGAGTTTTCGCACGAATATTCCCGATATTTTTTTAAACAAAAAAATACTGCTACTATCCGTAGCAGTATAATTTTTATATTAGCCCTCAACAGGAGCGCCTACAGGACATGTACCTGCACAAGCACCACAATCGATACAAGCATCAGCATCGATAACGTATGTTGAGTCGCCTTCTGTGATAGCGCTTACTGGACACTCTTCTGCACAAGCACCGCAGTTAATGCATTCATCTGTAATTTTGTATGCCATTTCTCGCACCTCCTTATTTTATTGATATTATCATATCACACTTTTTTTTAATCTTCAAGTGCTTTTAACATTTCTTCTTCGTTTTTTTCTAATTCAGGCTGATTTTTACCTTTTTTAAGGATTTTAAGGTCAGCCACATTGTATTCTGCAACAGCAGTTTCTCGTTCGCCTTCAATTCGCACCTTTACAAGACCTTTTAGCATATCCACATATTCAACTGTGCCTTTTCCGTCAGGCGTATGAACCAAAGCGCCCTGTCTTGGCGTTACTTTCAAAAGCTCTTCATAGGTTTCCTGCTCAAACTTTAAACAACACATAAGTCTTCCGCAGGTACCCGAAATTTTTGTAGGGTTCAGTGAAAGGCCCTGTTCCTTTGCCATTTTAATTGAAACCGGCATAAACTCGCCTAAAAACTTTGAACAGCAAAGCTCTCTTCCGCAGATACCGATGCTTCCAACCATTTTAGACTCGTCACGAATTCCAATCTGGCGAAGCTCTATACGAACACGAAAACGTGTTGCCAGGTCCTTTACCAGTTCTCTGAAATCCACTCTTCCGTCAGATGTGAAGTAGAAAAGCACCTTTGTTCTGTCAAAAGTATATTCTGTTTCAACAAGCTTCATATCAAGTCCGTGTTGCTTTATCATTTCAACACAGATTCCAAAAGCTTCTTTTTCCTTTTCCTTGTTCTCTTCAACCCTCTTAACGTCTTCCTCTGTTGCAATACGGATAACGTCCTTAAGCGGTTTTGTTAAGGATTCGGGGGAAATTTCCTTTATTCCGACACAAACCTCACCCATTTCAATGCCTCGGGCAGTTTCAACGATTACTCTGTCTCCTTTTTTTATATCATTGCCCGCAGGATTGAAATGATAAATCTTGCCTGCCGGCTTAAATCTTACACCAACTATTTTTGTCATAGTATTACTCCTTTTTATATCAAAAGGTTTTTAAACCTTACGCACATAATTATAGTATATTTTTGTGTCGGTGTCAAGTATAGCGAAACCCGGTTTCTGCTTTATTTTTTTGTGCATAATCCGTCAAGCCAAATTCAACATTTTTATTTACAGGCACTTTAAAAAAAGTAATTGCAAAATGTCAAAAAATGTTATATAATATGAATATTAATTTTGCAGAGTAGAATGCTATGCGTAAAGTGCCTGTATGAACGGGGAGTTGTCATACGGACGAAAAGCCTGTGCTTGCGGTATAGTATTCGCATCCCGCTGCCAAAACAGAGGAAAATCGGCACCTCTATTTTAGTAGCTATGTGGCAAAAAAATATGGAGGTGCTTTTTATGTTCAAAAAATTTCAGCTTTCAGCAAAAAATCTTGCCAGAACACGTGTGCTTTGCACATCTGCAATCCTTGCGGCAATGTTCGTGGTTCTTTACAGTATTAAGCTTCAGCTTGCACCGGAATTACGCATCACATTTACATTCATTCCACTTGCCCTTGCCGGCTGGCTTTTAGGGCCTGCCCCCGCCATGCTTGTAGGTCTTCTGGGTGACCTTATAGGGTGTATGCTTTTCCCTGCAGGTCCGTATTTCCCGGGTTTCACACTGACTCAAGTCCTTTCCGGACTTTTGTTCGGCTTATTTCTATACAGAAAAAATGTGCAGAAGATATTTTTACCTGTTTTATTTTCCAAAACCTTAATCAGTATGGTGTTAAACGTGGGTCTTAATGCTATCTGGCTTTCTATGTTGTACGGAAAGGCGTGGACAATCTATGCTGCTTCACATTTAATCAAGAACGCCGTAGCGTTACCTGTTGAAGTGATTTTGCTTTTACTGATTATAAGAGTTCTTCATTCCCGTGGCATTCAAAAAACTATATAAATAAGGAAGTTTTCAAACAGTAATTTTGTAAATGTTGACGATATAAAAAAAACAGGCTGTTTTCTATTGAAAAAAATGTCGGAATATGGTACAATAATTATAATAGATATTTTATTAGGAGGAAATTATGGAACAATCATCAAAAAAGCCAATCTTCGGCCAGCTAAGCGTTATCAGCATGCGTGGTTGCGAAGAAATTACAGACAAAATTGACTGGTATCTTCGTCAATTCAGAAAGGACTATGAAGACGAAGAAACCTACATCACTCACATCAAATGCCCTCGTTTCGGTTCAGGCGAGGCTAAGTGTGTAATTAACGAAACAGTAAGAGGTCATGATGTTTATATCATCTGCGATATGTTCAATCACGGCGTTACATATACAATGTACGGCGTTGAAAACCGTATGAGTCCTGACGACCACTATCAGGATTTAAAGAGAATTATAGCTGCTATTTCAGGTAAGGCAAGACGTATAACAGTTGTTATGCCGATGCTTTATGAAGGAAGACAGCACAGAAGAACAGCAAGAGAATCTCTTGACTGTGCTATGGCACTTCAGGAGCTTGTTCAAATGGGTGTTTCAAACATCATCACATTTGACGCTCACGATGCAAGAGTTCAGAATGCTATTCCTCTATCAGGCTTTGATGATGTTCAGACAACATATCAGATGATTAAGTCTTTGTCAAGACAGGTTCCTGACATTTGCTTTGACCCTAAAAAGACTATCGTTATTTCTCCTGACGAAGGCGGAATGAAGAGAGCTATGTACTACTCATCCGTTTTGGGCATCGACCTTGGTATGTACTATAAAAGAAGAAATTACTCAATCATCGTAGACGGCAAGAACCCGATTGAAGCACATGAATATCTCGGTCGTGACGTTCGCGGAATGGACGTTATGATTATTGACGATATGATTTCAAGCGGTGAGTCTGTTCTTGATATCGGCAGAAAGCTTAAGGAACAGGGTGCAAAACGTATATTCGTGTTCACTGCATTTGGTCTTTTCTGTAACGGTCTTGATAAGTTTGACGAAGCTTATAAGAACGGCGAAATTACAAAGGTGTTCACAACAAACCTTATCTACAGAATTCCTGACCTTTATGAAAGAGAATGGTACTGCGAAGTTGATATGTCAAAATACATTTCACTTCTTATCAATACTCTTAACCACGATGATACAATCAGTAATCTCCTAAACCCTGCACAGAGAATTGAAAATCTGCTTGAAAAGATTGGTCAGAAAAAGTAATTTAAAAGGACTTTGCAAAAGCAAAGTCCTTTTTTTATATCGTCAGAATTCCGTCAGGTGATTCAATCAGGATTTGAACATCCTCTTCCCTTCCTGTATCTGCATTTATATATATAATGAAATTTCTGTTGTTTGCAGTACCTTTAAATTCATAGCAAAGCACTTCCCTTTTTGAATCCTTCGGGATAAGTGCCATATTTGTACTGTCAATTGAAAGACGTGAGCTTACATATGCTCTTGCCTCCTGTTTGGTAAGACGCGGCGTCCTTATATCACGGCTGTGGTGATTCATAACATAGCCTTTTGCTTCCATTCCCACAACTTCTCCGTCATCTAATGCAACCTTAACCTTAATCAAATCGGAATAACAAACCACGTCATTCTGCTTGTATGCGAAGTTGATTGTAGCGATGCCGTTTGCCTTTTCATAATAGCTGTTCTTCATATCAGAAAAGCCTTTTTCTTTCAAGAACTGGCGCGCTTTGTAAATCGCCTCTTCAACAGGGACATTTTCCTTGTTGACTCTTCTGTTCTTTAAAAAATAAACAGGGTATCCGCCTTTTTTTGTTAGGTTTATCATAACCTCACTTCCGTCAATATTGCACTTGAATCCATAGGAGTCCATAAGTGAGTTTTGAGTTTCCTGTGCATATATAACTCTGTCCTGCGGTATACCGAAAAACTTTGCCGCCTTGCCTGCCGCCTCGTCTTTTGAAAGTTCTCTTGCACTTTCGGTCATTTTCGGCTTCATATTCTCAATATGCTCGGAAAACGGTCCGTCATAAATTAAGGACGGGTATTCGCCAAAATCCTTTTCAATGGCTGACCACGGGTCAGAAGTTTCGGCATACGCCACCTTTTCAAGTGAAATTTCGTTATCATCACCAAGACGGTACGAACCCGAATATATCCTGTTTGAAAGCTCTGCCAGGGACTGATTAAGCCCCATTGCATATTGGCCCAAAGATGCAAGACTTTCATATTCCTGCTGCGTTATAGTTTTTTTGTCTATAAGACTCTGGCTTAAGGTATGGGTATAGTCCCCGACCTGAGATAAAAATTTCTCTGTTTTATCAAGCTGTACCTGTGTGGTCGGTATCTGTGCAAGACAAGCCTTTGCCGCAGATGCCTGAACAGAAAGCTCGCTTGATATATTCGCCATTTCCCCTGCCGATGTCACCAGCATTCCTTTTGCAAGGAGAGTATCAATATCGTCCACATAGTCGGCAAGTTCAAAGAATGCTCTGTTATATGTGTCCTCAAGACTTTGCCTGTAGGCTCTTGCCTTATAGAACTCGTACGTCCCGAATACGCTCAAGGCAACCACCACTACGCTGAATATCCAATAATATCTTCTCTTGTCCATAAATCCTCCTACTTACAGAATCGGTGTTTCCCAATCTGGATTATCAAAGGTCTTGACCATATCCACTTGTTTGTTGCTGTGTCAGGATTAAAGTAATAGATGGCACCATATGACGGGTCCCAGCCATTCATAGCGTCCTGACAAGCCTTATATACTGTGGAGTTTTCGGCAATAGGCTCGTTAATCTGACCATCAGAAACTGCGGTGAATGCACCCGGCTGATAAATAACGCCTGCAATGGTATTTGGAAATGACGGATGCTTCACACGGTTTAAAATTACTGCCGCAACCGCCACCTGTCCCTCGTAAGGTTCTCCTCTCGCCTCGCCGTTTACTGCTCTTGCCAGAAGCTGAACATCGGAGGAATATCTTTGAGTCTGCGCCGTAGTTTCGGTGGTTTTTAAACCTCCCGAAAACAGAACACCCAACGCTGCAACTAAAGTGAAAATTGCCGCAAGTTTTGTTTTTTTCATAAATTCACCTCTTTTTAAAATTCTGCCCTTATCTTTCCCCAAAATTTTCTTTATATGTATAACTTTTTCCTTTATTGTCTACAATCAAAGCATAATCTTGAAAGGATGTTTTATATGAAGTATTTTTGTCTTTTACTTATCAGTATGTTTTCACTTTTTTGTATATCGGGTGTATATGCAGACAATATCCAAGCCGACTTATCGGAAAATCTATTGCGGCTGCACGTCATTGCAAACAGTAATTCGGAGGAGGACCAGGATATAAAGCTTAAGGTCCGTGATGAAATTTTAAAGGTTTCAACGGAAGCCCCCGACAAAGCCAAAATTGACACCGTTGTAAATGAGGCTCTTGCACGCTTTGGCGCCGATTATAAAGGAAAAACCTCTGTCGTCCGCCGATTTGTTCCCGAAAAGGAATATAAAAGCATACGGCTTCCCGAGGGTATATATAATTGTATAAATGTGGTTTTGGGAGAGGGTAACGGCGAGAACTGGTGGTGTGTCGCATATCCGCCTCTTTGCTTTACCGAAGAGGTCTTTGGTGAGCTTTCGGAGAATGGCAAACTGCTTCTGGAAAACAAGCTTTCAAAGGAGAGCTTTCGTGCCATCATTTATGACGGAAACGTGAACATAAGATTTAAGCTGGTAGACGAATTTTTGAAGCTTAAAAACCAACTGTGGTAAAAGTTTTAACTTGATTTTGATATCAGCATATGCTATACTTTTCTTAAGACACCATATGGTGTAAAAAGGAGGTATGTTTATGGGTATTTTATGGCTTATTGCCATTATAGCGTTCGGCGTACTTGAATCTGCAACCGCCCAATTCATTTCCATCTGGTTTTCAGGCGGTGCATTTATTGCACTTATCGCTCACCTTTCAGGTGCGTCACAAGCGGTACAATGGATTTGTTTTGCCATCGCATCTGCCGTACTGTTAATCCTTACAAGACCTTTAGTCAAACGTCTCACAAAATCGGATGTTTCTGTAACAGGCACCGATATACTTATCGGAAAAAGTGCTGTTATGACTAAGTCTACAGACAGTCGCGGAGAGTTCGGCGAGGTAAAGGCAGACGGCAAAATCTGGACTGCAAACAGCATAGACGGTGAGCCGATTAATGCTGATACAGTTGTTATTATTGAAAAAATTGAAGGCGTAAAGCTTATTGTGAGAAAGTAATAGGAGGGAATTTATGGAACTGTTGATATTTTTACTGATTGTTTTAATTATAGGTGTTATTGCCAATATAAAAATCGTTCCTCAGGCACACGCGTATATTATTGAGCGTTTTGGCGGATACAGTGCAACCTGGAGCGTTGGTCTTCATGTTAAGATTCCGTTTATCGAAAAGGTTGCAAGACGTGTTAACTTAAAAGAGCATGTTGTGGACTTTCCTCCACAGCCTGTTATCACAAAGGATAATGTAACAATGCAGATAGACACAGTTGTTTTCTATCAGATAACCGACCCTAAGCTCTTCACTTATGGGGTTGAGCGTCCTATGATGGCTATTGAAAACCTTACTGCAACTACTCTTCGTAATATTATCGGTGAAATGGAGCTTGACGAAACTCTCACATCACGTGACATTGTAAACACAAAGATGCGTTCAATTCTTGACGAAGCAACCGACCCTTGGGGTATCAAGATAAACCGCGTTGAACTCAAGAATATCATCCCGCCGCGCGAAATTCAGGATGCAATGGAAAAGCAGATGAAGGCAGAGCGTGAACGCCGTGAATCTATCTTAAAAGCAGAAGGTGAAAAGAAAGCGGCAATCTTAATTGCAGAAGGTGAAAAGGAATCTGCAATTTTGAGAGCTGAAGCTGAAAAACAAGCCGCAATCAAAGCAGCAGAGGGTGAAGCGGAAGCAATCCTTCAGGTACAGTCCGCTATTGCTGAAGGTATCAAAAAGATTAACGAGGCAAACCCAACAGATGCATATATTGCAATCAAGTCGCTTGAAAGTTTTGAAAAGGCTGCTGACGGAAAGGCAACAAAGATTATTATTCCGTCACAGATTCAGGGTCTTGCAGGTCTTGCAACCTCTGTAAAAGAACTAATGACAGAAGATAAATAAGAACACGACACAACACTATATCGTATATTATACAGGGCACGCCTGAACCATGTTGTTCTTCAAACAATAAAAAAAGCCGGATTTTATAAAAAATCCGGTTATTTTTTTGAAAAAAGTATTGACAAACCGTTTTTCCTGTGTTATCATATAGAAGTTGTCAACGAGGTATGCGTGATTAGCTCAGTTGGTAGAGCACCTGACTCTTAATCAGGGTGTCCAGGGTTCGAGCCCCTGATCGCGTACCAGAAAAAGCGCCTTGGTTCGTCAAGTCGCATTTTGATTGATATAAATATCTTGCCCGATTTTCGATATGTCATAAATGACTCGATATGTGATGACGCATTCGATATGTTGCCTTACGGCAACGAGATTTATAGCATATCGAGTTTGAGCGAATCGAGAACATATCGATTTTACGAAGTAAAAATATCGAGCAAACGAAGTTTGCATATGATAAAAATTATAAATATCTTTATGGTTCTGCTTTCCCAAAGAGAAACGACGATTTGTGATAAGAATGAAGTGAACCCCAAAGTCAGACACTTTTGGAGGCGCATATCAAAGCCCCTGCCTTTTCTTTCGCAAAAAAACTGTTGCGCCTGAATAAAGATTGTGGTATAATGAAAGTATAAAAGGAGGTGGAGTTATGCCCATAGCAGGAATAATATGGATTATAGCCGTTGTTGCCTTTATAATACTTGAGGCTGCGACCTACCAGATGGTATCGGTATGGTTTATTGCAGGCTCAATCTGTGCTTTGCTAACAAGTCTTATGGGCGGTGGCTTCCGAGTGCAGATGACGGTCTTTATGGCAGTATCAATAGTATTATTGATTATTGTGAGACCTATGGCAATGAAACGACTTGATGCCAGGAAAACAAAGACCAATGCTGACAGATTAATCGGTGAAAAGGTGCTTATTACCGAGGAGGTTGATAACATCAACGGTAAGGGACAGGGCAAACTTGAGGGATTGGTATGGAGTGTCCGTTCAGAGTCGGGCAAGAAAATTCCCGAAGGTACTGTCCTGGAGGTAAAACGCATCGAGGGTGTGAAAATTATTGTTGAATAAGGGGGAAATCATATGTTGATTTTAATATTACTTGTAATTCTTTTGGTTTTGGTTATTTCCAACATCAAAATTGTTCCGCAGACACACGCATATATTATTGAGCGTCTTGGTGCGTATCAGGCGACATGGCCTGTTGGTATGCATTTGAAGATTCCCTTCATTGACCGTATTGCAAAGAAGGTCAACCTAAAGGAGCAGGTGGTGGATTTTGAGCCACAGCCCGTTATTACTAAGGATAACGTTACAATGCAGATTGATACAGTAGTGTATTACCAGATTACAGACCCGAAGCTGTACACCTATGGTGTCGAGCGTCCCATGATGGCAATTGAGAATCTTACTGCAACAACCCTGCGTAACATTATCGGTGATTTGGAGCTTGACGAGACTCTTACATCCCGCGACACAATCAACACTCGTATGAGAGTTATCCTTGACGAGGCAACCGACCCCTGGGGTATTAAGGTAAACCGAGTTGAGCTCAAGAACATTATGCCTCCTCAGGCAATTCGTGATGCCATGGAGAAGCAGATGAAGGCGGAGCGTGAGCGTCGTGAGAGCATCCTTATTGCTGAGGGTGAAAAGAAGAGTGCAATCCTTATTGCCGAGGGTGAAAAGGAAAGCTTAATCCTTCGTGCGGAGGCAAAGAAGGAAGCGGAAATCCGCGAGGCGGAAGGACAGGCACAGGCAATTCTGGAGGTACAGAAGGCAGTAGCTGAGGGTATCAGACTTATAAATGAGGCAGACCCCAAGGAGGGCTACCTTACAATCAAGTCATTGGAGAGCCTGGGAGTGCTTGCAAATGGACAGGCAACAAAGATTGTTGTTCCCTCAGACCTGCAGGGTCTGGCAGGCTTGGCAACCTCACTGACAGAGATTATAAAAACAGAAACAAAGTAAG
>JAZOVJ010000018.1:0-3454 GCA_045658645.1 Clostridia bacterium
GTAAAAAAAGTATTGCACAAAGAAATCAAAGCATCAAATGGTGACTGTTTAATTTCTTTAATCATTGATGACAACTTCAAATATGATGAAGGTTATTCCCTGAAGTGCGAAAACAATAAAGTTAATATTGTATCAAAAACAGAAAACGGACTTTTTTACGGAATACAGACTCTCAAACAAATGCTTCTGCAATCAGGAGGGAATATTCCATACACTGAAATTTTTGACTCCCCTCGCTTCGCTTACAGAGGATATATGCTTGACTGTGGAAGATATTTTTATTCTGTCAATGATATAAAACGAATCATAGAGCTTATTGCATTACATAAAATAAACATACTGCATTGGCATCTGACTGAGGATCAGGGTTGGAGAATAGAAATCAAAAAATATCCTTTACTGACAGAAAAAGGCTCGGTGCGCAGTCACACAAATTTCAACAGAAAATCTCACGGCGGTTTTTATACTCAGGAAGAAATAAAAGAAGTTGTTGAATACTGCCACAAACATAAAATCAAGGTTATTCCCGAATTTGATGTTCCGGGTCACAATGTTGCTGCAATCGCCTGTTATCCGTATCTTTCTTGTTTTGAGCGAAGTCTTGAAGTAGCAACCCATTGGGGTGTCAAAAGAGATATTCTCTGCGCAGGTAAAGAGTCAACTTACGGTTTTGTTTATGATGTTCTTGACGAAATAATGGAACTTTTCCCCGATAAAATAATTCATATTGGTGGCGATGAAGCATTCAAAGAACGTTGGAAAATATGTCCTCATTGCCAGAAGGCCATAAAAGAAAACAATCTGCACGATGAAAACGACCTCCAGATGTTCTTTATGTCAAAAGTTAACGATTATCTTGCATCAAAAGGTTATTCTTCTCTTATGTGGGGCAACGATACAGAAGGTGGAACGGATAACCTTTCTTCCCAAATTGCGTGGACCATATATAAACCCCATTGTAACGATGAAATGATAAAAAAGGAACTTGAACGAGGCAGAAAGCTCATAAACTCAAAAAATAAAACTTTTTATCTTGATTTCCCTTACGGATGGACATCCCTCTCGGATGTTTGCAACAGTGATGGTGCATTGACCGAAAAAGATGAAGACACCTACGGCGTTGAAGCTTGTATGTGGACAGAATATGTGCCTGATATGAAGAAACTTGAATTTATGACCTTCCCAAGACTTGGAGCAATCGCTGAAAATGCCTGGTCACCAAAGAATTCATCGAATTTTATGGATAAGGTAAAAGATTATTGCAAACTGTTGGATGCTTACGAAGTGAGATACGCACCTTTGAATAAGGCGAATCCATCATTTATTTATAAACATTTTTCTTCCATTTGGTTCAAAAGGCGTGTTTTTCATTGGGAAGGTATTCATATACATTTTGATAACAAGAAAGTAAAGAAACTCAGCGAAAATTACGATAAATAAGAGTTCAGCTTTTGCTTTTTTACTCTACTAATCTCTGTTCAAAAAGTGTGCATATGCAGTACATAGCAAAAAAGGAGTTTCGAAATTATCATTTGCTCATTTAAAATGAAAGTTAAAGTTTTTTCTTTTTAAGCACAAAATAACCCCGGAGTGTAAAAACACTCCGGGGTTATTTTTACTGATATTATTATTTTAAAATTGAAACAGCATCGGAAATTGTTTTTTCCATCGCTTCTCTGCCGTATTTATCGACTTCGGATTTGTTCTTTTCACCGTGGGTGAGGCATCCTGCGCCGCCGATACATCCACCGACACAAGCCATACCTTCGATGAAGTTTGCATCAAGAACATTCTTGCTCTTTTTGAGAAGTGCGACACGACAGGCTTCTATACCATCACAGACGACGGGTTTAAGGTCAAACTCAATATTCTGCTCTTTCATCGCCTGAGCAACTGCATCCGAAAGACCGCCTGAACGTGCAAATATTCTGCCGTAATACGATGCGTTATCAAGCACATCTTCATCGAGAGTTGTGATGTCTATATCCTTGCTGTCAAAGAGTGCCTGAAGCTCTTCAAAGGTCAATACACTGTCAACATAAGGCTTGACGGATTCAAGCTGTGCTTCCGCCTTTTTTGCAGTACAAGGACCGATAAAGACAACCTTTGCTCCCTCGCTTGTTTCCTTGATATATTTTGCGAGTGCTGCCATAGGTGAAAGATTGTGCGAAATATGCTCTGCAAGCTGAGGAAATGCAGACTGAACATACTTTACAAAAGCGGGACAGCATGAGCTCGTGAGGAAGCCCTCTTCGGCAAGCTCTTTTGATTCAGACATCGCTACCATATCTGCACCGAGTGCGGCTTCAACAACGGTGAAAAATCCGAGTTCTTTCAGTCCGCTGATAACCTGACCGAGCTTTGCATAGGTGAACTGGCTTGAAATTGACGGAGCAACAACGGCATAAACCTTATACTTCTTGTTTTCTTCGCTCTTTTTAATAATATCAACAACGTTAACCATATAGGATTTATCCATAATCGCACCGAAGGGGCACTGGTAAACACAGGCACCGCAAGCAGTACATTTATCATTGTTGATTTTTGCAGCCTTGTGCTCATTCATTGAAATTGCCTTGATTTTACATGCACTTTCGCAGGGTCTCTTTCTGCTGACAATTGCAGTGTAGGGGCATACCTTGGCACACGCACCGCATTCAACACACTTTGATTTGTCGATATGTGCAACGTGGTTGTTATCAAAAGTGATAGCTCCTTTTTTGCATACGTCTTCACACCTGTGAGCAAGACAGCCTCGGCAAGCGTTTGTAACCTCATAACCACCTACGGGACATTCGTCGCAGGCAATATCGATAACCTCAATAACATTGGGATTGAGCTTATCGCCGCCCATTGCAATTTTTACTCTTTCGGCAAGAATTGCACGCTCTTTGTATACACAGCAACGCATTGTAGGTTCATTACCGGGCACAAGAGTTTTAGGTATGTCGAGAAGGTTGTCAAACAAGGTATCATTCCACGCCTGTCTTGCAACTTCACGTAAAACTTTGTATTTAAGATACTGGACTTTTGTATCAAACTTTCTCATTTTTTCACTCCTTAAAAGTAGCTGACCTTTATGCGTTTACCCATTTTTTTCAAACAAGTTGAAAGCTCTTCGACAAGATTCATCTTAATACTGAAATTTATCGGCAGATCGGGATTCTGATGAGCAGGATTGATAGCTCTGCCTACATAGAAATTTATATCAGTTGCTTCTTCAAAAAGCAAGCGGGAAATCAAGGAAGCACCGTCTCGCTTGATACTCCAGTGCTCATAATACTTGTTTTCACCAAGATAATCATTTGCGTACTCAACAACCTTGTTTACGGTTATAACACCCTCTGTTACAAGGTCAACGCCTTCGATTTCGGCTGTCGGCGGAACATCGCTCTGTGTAAAGTCGAGGCTTGCTTTTATAGGTTTACCGAGATATTTTGAGGCGATTGAAGAT
>JAZOVJ010000019.1:0-3078 GCA_045658645.1 Clostridia bacterium
TTATCTGCACCTTTTACGGGGATGTTTTTCGCTTTAGCTCCTGTTGCAATAATTATTTCGTCAGCACCAAGAGATTTAACGTCTGTTATTTCAGTATTCATCTTAACTGTAATGGGATGCTTTTTAAGTTCTCTTATGTACCACGCAATAAGTGCTCTGTCCTTTTCCTTGAAAGAAGGAGCAGATGCGGCAACAAATACACCGCCAAGCTCATCAGTCTTTTCGTAGAGAGTAACATTGTGTCCTCTTTTTGAGAGAAGAATGGCAGCTTCCATACCGCCTATGCCACCGCCGATTACTGCAACATTTTTGGACTTCTTTGCCTTTTTGATGTTGTACTTCTTTGACTGCATTGTTTCGGGATTTAATGCACAACGTGAAAGCCCCATTGTGTCAGTCAGATCTTGTGTGTTTGCGTGTCCTTTTGAAGATGAGAAATTGAAGCAAGCACTGTGACAACATATGCAAGGCTTGATATCCTCGATTCTGTCCTCAAACAGCTTTGTTATCCACTGGGGGTCGACAAGGAACTGACGGGCAACACCGACAGCATCAATTTTTCCGTCAGCAACTGCCTTTGCACCGACCTCTGCATCCATTCTGCCTGCACACACAACAGGAATATTAACAAACTTCTTTATATGTGATACATCATCAAGATTGCAGTTTTCAGGCATGTACATCGGTGGATGTGCCCAATACCATGAATCGTATGTGCCGTTATCGGCGTTGAGCATATCATATCCTGCATCCTGCAAATATTTTGCAGCTTTTTCGGATTCTCTCATATTTCTGCCAACTTCCACATAATCTTCGCCGGGCATAGCCCCCTCACAGAAACCTTTCATTTTAGATTCAACGGAATAACGAAGTGATACGGGGTAATCCTTACCACATTCTTTTTTGATTGCTTTTACAACCTCTGCCGCAAAACGATAACGATTTTCAAAACTTCCGCCATATTCATCGGTACGCTTATTGAAGAATTCTATTGCAAATTGGTCAAGAAGATAACCCTCGTGCACTGCATGAACTTCAACACCGTCGACACCTGCATCACGGCAAAGCTTTGCTGTTTTTGCAAAAGCTTCTATAATTTCATGAATTTGCTCAATAGTCATTTCAGGGCAGATAATATCATGTGCCCATCTTGAAGGCTGAGGACTCGGACTTGCAAGTTCGTGATTTGTATCTATTATAGGCTTTACAAGAGCACGGGTTATTTTATTTCTATGAAGTGGGGCAACAAGTTCTGTAATCGCCCAGCTTCTTCCCATACCTGCGGTAAGCTGAACAAAAAGCTTAGCTCCTGTTTTATGAATTTCATCCATAAATTCTTTCAGCTGTTCAAACATTTTAGGATTTTGCCAAAGCCATTTTCCGAAAAAAGTATCACGAAGAGGAGCAATGCCGGGGATAATAAGACCAACATTGATGTTTGCTCGCTCTAAAAAAAGCTTTGCTGCTTCTTTGTCAAATCCACATCCGGTAAGTTCAAACCATCCAAAAAGTGATGTTCCACCCATAGGACACATTACGATTCTGTTTTTAATTTCCACATTACCGATTTTCCACGGTGTAAACAGAGATTCATATTTTTCGTTCATTCTGTTCATAAAAGATTATCCTTTCAACATCTTATATTTATATTATTTCAAAGTATCTTCCTTGCCACGATATACCACAAACTTACAGAATAGAAACTCTAACACAAAATTCGAAAGCATCGTCACAATTAAGATAATAAAATCATTTATTCCATAACCTTCAGCCATATTGCCAAGATATGTAGATAGCGGCGTGAATAAAAGATAAAAGCCAAACACTTTCGCCATTGCAATCGGTACATTTGCCGCAGACTTAAAGGTGTATCTGCGATTTAATGTAAAATTCCAAAGAATTGAAAGCACAAGAGATATTAGATACGGCATCCAATAATCCTTAATAAATATTTCAAGTAGTGCAAATGAGACGATTTGAATTATTCCGGCAGAAACAGAAAAAAGTGTAAACTTTATTGCCTGCCACATTTGCTTCTTATTTTCTTTCTTCAAAAACTTTTTCATTGGATTTACTCCTATTATTTGTATTTGAGCATACAAGCAAACATTATGTCGCCGTCATTATTTGTGCCTTTGGCAAGTATTTCGTTTTCTTCTCTTGTATGGTAAAGGTGTAGGTGAGTTCCCTCCAATACTTCCTTACAGTAATCAATCTGAAAGACATCTATTTCAAATGCTTCTTCAGGATTTATTGCATCGAACACAAAATTGGCATATTTCGTGTTATTAACATGGTTGTTGACATCTAACTCTGAAAATCCGGGGGTTACGGAATAAGACGAAGTGTTAGCTTCAAAATCTTCTACTCTGTCAAGTTTTTCTTCAAAATTCATTACCGGGTAGAAACCATCGGAGAACGGATATAAATCTGGAGCTGATACAAGACGTCTTCTTTCGCTATGCATAACAACCCATTCCGAGCTTCCTACAATGAGCTTATCACCATTTTCGTTCTCAATGCTGTACTCTCTACGATAAATAAATTTATTGGGAGCGAGAGGCCAGGTTTTAACAATTACCTTTTGGTGAAATGAGGGTTGTGAAATGACTTGGAATCTAATCTTTATCAAAAACCAAAAATATGAACGTTCCTTCATGGCTTCAAATCCCACACCAATTTCCTCGGCGTGTCTGCCCGCCGCATCCTGAAACAAATCAAGAACAGAAGAAGGTTTAATGTGATTAAATTTATCGAAATCACTTGTTCTCAAATCATATTTCATTTCAAAAAGCTTATCCATAATAATATTACCTCAAAAACATATGTAATAGTTTTTCATACAATTTGTTGTACGGCTGATAGCACATCAGCAAGTCAAGTCTTTTTATCTCTCTCTTAAGTCGGATCGTAGCCATGTCGTTCTGTGGGCCAAGGAGTTGTAGCTAAGTGTTGTCTTCCTAAGACCGCTTGGCCTCCGACTTATTATTACCCCAAAAACATATGTAATAGTTTTTCATACAATTTGTTGTACGGCTGATAGCACATCAGCAAGTCAAGTCTTTTTATCTCTCTCTT
>JAZOVJ010000020.1:0-4043 GCA_045658645.1 Clostridia bacterium
GAAAATATAGTGCCCGTAAGCCCGTCGGGTTGATATTCGCAAATTGTAAGAACTTTATCTAACAGCAACATTGTATACTCTTCATCAATCCTGTCATATACTATGCTTTCTCCAATAAATTTTTCATTTTTAATCTCAGGATATGGGCATTTTTTTAATATTTCAGTTCTGTAAACCAGCGACTTTTCGCCATAACACTTATGTATGCGGCTTAAATCACAGGTTCTGGCAGTTGATATCCCCTGTGGGAAATCTCCGCACAAAAATTTACCTTCCGTATCGGTTTTCTTACCGATAATTCCCGCAATCTTGTCATCTTTTACATCGTTCCATGCAGAAATAATATTTTCAACGCAAGTCTCTGGCACAAAGTCATCAGAATCCACACAGAAAAACAGTTCGCCTTCTGCATTTTGAACGCCTGTGTTAAATGCTGTGTGCTTTCCGCCGTTTTCCTTGCGGATATATCTGGTTTTTATTGCCTGCTCTTCTACCCATGGCTTGACCACCGCTTCTGTGTCATCACAAGAACCGTCATCCACTATCAGCCACTCAAAATCCGACACAGTCTGTGCCTTTAAGCTATCGTAAACACGATATAAAAGATTTCCGCGGTTATAGGTTGGTGTGAATATAGTTACCATAATATTTTCTCTCATATAATGAATCCCATCTTGCCTTCTAACGCTTTATACATTTCCTCTTTTTGCTCGTCTGTAAGGTTTTTGTTTCTCATCGTGTACTCTTCGCCGTACACAGGCGCATTTTCAAAAACCTGCTTTTGCTTTTCTATGTATTCATCATAAGACATTATTTTCTTGGCAGGATTTCCTGCGTAAACGCCATTTTCGGGCAAATCCTTTGAAACAACGGCATTTGCTCCAACAATCACATCATTTCCTATAGTAACATTTGGAAGCACGACAGTTGATGCTCCGATAAACACGTTATTCCCAATATTTACTCTGCCAATTTTAGCATATCCAAGACCATGGCAAGTGCTTGCATCATGGGCAAGAATGTGTACGTTTGGTGCCATTGTAACATCATCGCCGATTGTTATTAAAAAACAGTGCGCAGGGTCTAATATAACGCCGTGAAGTCTTTTAAAGTTCTTTCCGACTTTAAGCCCCAACTTTATTAGTTTTTCTGTTGTATAGTCGCCTCTTAATCTGTATAAAAATTCTTTTATAATCCCTTTAATGTTCATTTCTTCAACCACCTGAAACAATCATTCCCGAACAATCTACGTAGTGTTCTGGTGATTTTTGTTCTTATTTTTTTTCTATTCGGCAACGCTGACATAGTATATCTATGTATCGTATATGTATTGTCAGATATTGTAATTTGTCCTGTGAGACAATTCATAGGACTAAAATAATCTTTCGGGTAAACTGTGGCGCATTCTATTTTTTGAAACTGCCCATTCTGTTCAAGACCAAGTTTAACCAATGCATCCGTGTTCAACTTTGGACAATTTATGCGTTCATTTTTTTCCGTACACAAATCCGCATACTCCTGAAGCATCATCTCTATTGCCCGGTTTTTGGCCACAGCTCCGAATCCGACCCCTGAATTGACATATTGATTATCTTCAAATCCCCAAAACGATTCGTTAGTGCGTAGCTCATCTACAGGTCGAATCATTTCGACATCTGTATCAAAGTAAAATCCTCCATTTTGATACACAACGAATAACCGAACATAGTCGCTTAAATATGCCCATTGCTTGTTCTCATAACATGACCTTGTGTATTCGTTCATATTTACATCAAAATTGCTTTCATTCCACTCAACTATATCATAGTCAGGGCAATATTTTTTCCAGCTTTCAATACATTTCAGAGCAGACTTCGGCAAAGGATTTCCTCCAAACCAACAATAATGAATAACCTTTGGTAACATAACCTACCCCCTGATTTTTAAATATAAATATAGCATTATCCCAAACGGAAATGCAAGCAATGTCATTCCCTTTTTAGGAGATTCCTTGATAATATGCTTCCTTTTTGCTAACAAACACTCTGCAACATAATGAATTGCAAATCTATACTGGTGCTTTTTTGTAGCATTTGGATAAGACATAATGAATTTTCTATAAAAAATGTAATTGTTCAAGTTATTTTTATACGACTTAATTATATTTTTTGTGAAACCATCCGGCATATATTCAACAACACATAACGGCTCATTTAAGATCAACATTTCATAATCCAAGTCAACCATAAAATATTTATAACATGTAGGGAACAATTTTTCTCCATCATATTCGGGCGACTTGAATGGACGAATCAATTCCGGCCTGTAAATCTGTTTTTTATCTCCCTTGCCCCCAAGACGATTGTACAAATCATATATTTTACAACTTTTTTGGTCCGGGAGTTCCGTTCCTATTACCTCGCCATTGGGAAATACATCAAGACCAACAATTCCTGCATATTGCGGTGCTTTGTTCTTTTCCCAAAAAGTCAATATTTTTTCAACCGCATCATCTGTCATATAGTCATCGGAGTCAATGCTTATCGCTAATTCAGTAAAGATATTATCGTAAGCCGTATTATACCCGGTATGCATTCCACCGTTTTTCTTGTAAATGTAGCGAATATCTATCTTTTTTTCTTGTTTCCACGATTCTACAAGATCTTTTGTGTTATCAGTTGAACCATCGTCTACTATGAGCCACTCAAAGTCCTTGTTCGTCTGTCGTAACAGACTTTCGTAGCATTTTGATAGACAATATGCTCTATTATATGTTAATGTAAAAACCGTTAATGTTGGCATGTGCATTATCTCCTTAAATGCTCAATAATCTCTACTCGTTCACGTTCTGCTTCAAGTAATTTTCTATCGATTATTTCTTTTACTTTTTCTTTCTCATCTGTAAGTTCTTTAAATTTGGTTACTAATATCTCTCCGGAAATATCAGCTATCGGAACCGAATATTTTTCAAGCCCCATATCTGCCATGATACCAGTACCTTTATTTCCACCATATGTGATTGCAATACATGGAACACCCTGAGATAACGAAAAAATTACTGAGTGAAATCTTGTACCAATAAGATATTTTAAGCAGCCATAGACAGCCTTTAACTGCTCACAATCTAAGGAACGATCTGTAAAAACTCCATACTCACAAGAATCTTTAAGCTTTTCCACCACTTTCTCAACACACGACAAATCATTTTCATGTTCCAAAGTACTATGAACATGCTCTATTAAAACAGGAAAATACCCATGCCCGCTAAGCCAAGTAACACACTCAACCAAAGCCTTAATATACTGTTGGTATCGCTCATCTCCGTTGTTCATTCCTTCAAAACGATACGGACGCATTGTAATTCCTACACAGTTCTTTTCGCAAATTGGAATACCCTTATCTATAAGACATTTTTCCGCATCAAAGGAACTGTCCTTTTTCAAGTAAAAAGCAATGTCTTGATACTTATGCACCTTAACTCCACATTCATTTTCAAGCGTCTCTTTAGATATTCCTTCTCTGGCCATTACGCATTCACACTTTTTCAAAACACTTTTTATCATTCCTGATACGAAAGGTGCTTTGAAAGGTCCGAATGAATTTGGCAGTACATAAGTCTTTATCCCAAAAGATAGGGCTAAGCGTATATGGTACAAAAAGAAATAAATCTTATATATATCGGTTACGCCACCATACGAGTGTAAAAAGCCTCCACCTTTTATAAAGGCAGCCTTTGCATTTTGAAAAATTGCTATTCTTTCCTTTATTTTTTTAGGGTAAAGTGGCAAAAGAATCTTTCTAACGTTGGGATGAGCCAAAGGTTCTGCCATGATAAAATCCATTATCGCAGCAAGCGCCCATTTTAATTTTAGTCTAAGTGAGTAGTGCGTGTTCTCACTGATTTTAAAATGCTCTGAAGGATGCACCAAAATAGGTTCAACATTCTGTATCTCTTTTTTAATCGATTGAGCGCAGTTTTCCTTACCGGCAAGCATGTAGTAATCACCAATGTATCCTGCAGCCCTTGCCAGCTCAACTGTTTCCCATATCAACGCCTGATCTCC
>JAZOVJ010000021.1:0-3161 GCA_045658645.1 Clostridia bacterium
CACCAAAATAGGTTCAACATTCTGTATCTCTTTTTTAATCGATTGAGCGCAGTTTTCCTTACCGGCAAGCATGTAGTAATCACCAATGTATCCTGCAGCCCTTGCCAGCTCAACTGTTTCCCATATCAACGCCTGATCTCCGCGGTTTGAATCATCGCACCCTGGCAATATTAGATATTTCTCTTCCATCATTTTGCCACATATAATTAAAACATCTCGAAATGGATGGTTTTTAATTATTTCTCCCTTCTTTAAGATTCATTACACATCCCCATAAGGATTGAAATGTCATACTTAAACTCTTTGTCTAACCACTCTTATTATTTAAAACTACAAACTTTCTGTGTATAGTTGATTTACTTGTTGAATTATTGTTTTGTTTCCAAACAAAGAAACCTTGTCCTGATTATATGCGCCTATGGAAACAAGGTCGCCATTTAGCACTTTTTTAATTGCATTTTTACAACCATCTACATCACATGGCTCAAAAAACGCTCCGCCGTTTTCGTCAATCAAATCGGTATTTCCTCGGATTTTTGTCACTACGCACGGAAGACCGCTTGCCATTGCCTCCATAACCGAAACAGGAAGCCCCTCGCGTATTGATGGGAATACAAAAATGTCAGCCATAGCACACAATTCCAATATGTCATTTCTGAATCCAAGCAGATTTACCCGGTCTGTAAGGTTTAATTCCTTTATGACATTATCCAAATGCTGGTGCAGGTCGCCTTCTCCCGCAATTAAGTAGTGAACATTTTCAATGTCTTTTATTGCCCTTATTACTGTTTCGTGGTTTTTGTTTGTGTTAAGTTCTCCAACCGATAACAGAACTATTTTGTCATCTGCTATATTTAATTCCGCTTTTTTTGCAGCTTTATCTATTGTTATACCCTTGAATTTGTCAACATCAATGCCAACTCCAGGCACATAAGCAACCTTTTTTGCTTTTATTTTTCTTTTTGCAAGACCATAATCCTCTTTGTTTATGTTTATAAGAACATCGGTTAATCTGCCACACAATTTTTCCATTGTGTAGTATAAAACCCAGTTCTTTAGCGGGGCTCCCTTGTAAAAATGGAATCCGTGAGCCGTGTAAAAAACCTTTGTTCCTCTTCGTCTCGCACTCATACAGGCTAGCCTTGTACACATTGCCGCAATAGGCGTATGGCAGTGAACAATATCATAATTGTTTTCTTCCACATTTTTTTTGATTTGACTAATTGCTTTTATGTTTCCGCCACTTAAAGGAGAACGGGAACAGGAAATAGGATATACCTTGCATCCCCAATTATAATAGCATTCACAAACAGGCGCCTGTGATATATTTGTAGCAATATCAACCGTATGACCCTTTTGAATCAAATCTTCAATCAGTTTAGGGAAGAATACCATTGTATCGCTTATAGTTGTAACATATAATATCTTCATTCTCGTCCTCTACTCTTCTGCTTAAGCTCGGTACTGCGGGAAAAATCCACTTTCAGGCAGGTTATCTCTCAAGTTTAGTAGTTCGTTATATTTTTCTTTGTTTAAAATCTTCTTCCCTATATGGAAACGCGGCAAATCGTCTTTACGATAGAAGGATTTTTTAAACTTAAACAAGCCGTCCTCTCCGCTTCCAACGCCACCACCTAAGTATAGGGACTTGCATCCGTTTTCGCATCCCCAAAGAGCTGCTTCATATAAAATCAAATTTGTTGGCGCCAAGTTAGAATATTCCCTTATAGAGCCTGACAAATGATAATTCATTTTTCCATTTGCAGCAAGCATAATCGCCGCCGCAATAACTTTTTCTTCCAAAACCGCACAGAAAATCTGAGCGTTTTCTTCCAGGTCCGAAAGAATGCTGTCATAGAATTCGGGCGCAAAATAATAATATTCATCCGCGTTATCTTTATCCATAGTTGAATTATAAATTTCGCGGAAAGTTTCAAATAAATCTTTGGAACGACCAATTTTTATTTCAATACCGTTTTTTTGCGCTTTCCTGATAACATTCCTGTTCTTACTGGTGATGTTTTCCCAGATTATTTCAGGCGACGATAAATCAAGGCTGATTGTGTTACCTAATGGGATGACATCATAATTTTTCTCTATTGGTTCGTGATTTTTCAAAACAGGGTGGAATCTTACGAATTCAGATATTATCCCGTTTTCCTTACACCAGTTCTCATATTCTGTAAACAATTCTTCCGCATTGTCACCTTCTATAACCCATCCGCCATAGCCATAAGGCGTTGCAAAATCGAAATATTGCCCCTTGGGAAGTTTTTCGCAAAAATTCTTATCCTCGGCAATATCCCTTTTCATTACAACATTTATGCCTTTTATATTATCTCCTTCATAAAGGAAGAGTAGCGGTTCGCCGTCGCCATGAATCTTGAACGCTTTGACATAGCCGGAAAGCCAGTATGTATCATATTCTGAGAATGAGCGAACTATTTCGTCCCACTTTTCACTCTGCTCTAAGGTATAAACTGTTAACATTACGCCTCACACTTCTTTTCAACTCAATTTACTTGTTTTGCATCTCTGCCTGTCGTATTTCTTTTAGATTTCCCTCTATTTGTGCTTCGCCATCTAAAACATCGGAGCCTTTTACGAATTTTAATATTGTACCAAAAATAATTTTAACATCACCCAAAAATGTTATGTTTTTTACATATTCCAAATCCCAGGCAAACTTTTCTTCCCACGAAATTGCATTTCTGCCGTTTATCTGAGCAAGACCGGTAAGGCCCGGGGTCACATCGTGGCGGTGCATTTCTTCTTCTGTGTAATAATCAAGATACTCAACCAAAAGCGGTCTTGGTCCAACCACGCTCATATCGCCTTTTAAGATATTGAACGCTTCAGGTAGTTCGTCAAGGCTTGTTTTTCTCAGCAATCTGCCAAACGGCGTTAATCTTCCGTCATCAGGAAGAAGGTTGCCGTTTTCATCTTTAGCATCTGTCATAGTTCTGAACTTATAAAGATTGAAAATCTTTCCGTCTTTTCCAGGGCGCGCCTGCCTAAAAATAACAGGACTTCCCAGTTTCACTCGCACCAAAACCGCAACAATTATGTAAAGCCATGAAAATACTATTATTGCCGCCAAAGCACATACGATATCTACCAGTCGTTTAAAATACTTTTTATACATTAAAACAACCCCTTGA
>JAZOVJ010000022.1:0-1757 GCA_045658645.1 Clostridia bacterium
AATAAGATAAAAACTGACTTCATTCCTGAAGTCAGTTTTTTTATATTACAACATCAATAAAATCATTTGCGGTTAAGGTATCCGGCGTTACATTACAGTCAAGACACATAACCTTAACACCGCTATCTCGCGCAAATTTAAGTGCTTCTGCGAATTCTTTGTGACGTTCATAGTTTGGCTCAAAGCGGAGAACACCCTGCATTTGTACAATAAAGAAAACATAGCAGGTATATCCGTTTTTGACCGCATCTGAAAGCTCCAAAAGGTGCTTGATACCTCTTTGTGTAGGAGCATCGGGAAAACTTGCCACGCCGTCATTTTCAAGGGTAACGCCCTTTACCTCAACAAAAATCCTTTCATTTCCTTTTTCCATATAACAGTCAAATCTTGAATTTCTATAAGTAAATTCCGGCTTTATAAAATCAGGTTTAAAATATTCTTTAGCCCATTCATAAAAAACCTTATTTGGAGCTTGAGAATCCATATTGATAAGTGTTTTGCCTTTATAGACGGCAATAAGGTCGTATTTGGTTTTGCGTTCAGGGTTATCGCTTTCCTCTAAAAAAACAGTGGCCCCCGGAACTAAAAGCTCCTTGCATCTGCCTGTATTTTTCACGTGGCAGATGTGTAATTTTCCATCAATATTAACGTGGGATATGAATCTGTTTGGACGTGAAACAAATTCACCGCAAACAACTTTTTTATATTTCATACGTTTCTCCAATTCAAAAAAAAGCGGTAAAACCGCTTTTAATTATCACCAAAATGCTTCTTCATTGCAAAGAATGACGTATCGCTTATAACGTGCTCCATTCTGCAGGCATCCTCTGCGGCGGTTTTGTCGTCAACGCCCAAAGAAACAAGCATCTTTGTGAGGACAGTATGACGCTCAAAAATCTTGTTTGCCATATCCTTTCCTGCTTGAGTAAGAGTGATATAACCATCCTTGTCAACCTCAATGTAGCCGTCTTTTTTTAAAAGACCTATAGCTCGGCTGACGCTCGGTTTTGAGAAGTTCATATGCTCTGCAACGTCAATAGAACGTACTGACGGTTTGGTAGAACACAAAACGTAGATTGACTCAAGATACATTTCGCCTGATTCTTTCACCGACATATCAACTCCTTTAAACCTTTGATATTATTGTACCATACAAAAATAAAAAAATCAAGGAAGAAAAATAGCGAAAATCTATTGACAAAATATGTAAATAATGCTATAATACTTTGTGGTTAGCGGAGGCTAACTATTAAAAATGAATTGCAGTTAGCAGTTGCTAATCGCAATTATCGAGGCGGTGACGAAATGAATTTAAAAGACGCAATAGAAGGTAAGGAGTATGTTATAACTTCTATCAATACCGAAGATGAAGAGCTTGATGCATTTTTGTTTTCATTAGGTTGCTATAGCGGTGAGAAGATTACAGTAGTTTCGCATAAAAAGGGTGGTTGCACCGTTTCGATAAAGGACGCAAGATACAGTATTGATAATCAACTTGCAGAGGCAATTCTAATTTAAATAGCTCTTTTGCAGGTTATTATTTTTGAATTTTGGTTAGCGGTGGCTAACTGACATACTTAACAAAAAACAGGAGGTAATGTAATGAAAATTGCATTAGCAGGAAATCCGAATTCAGGAAAAACTACTATGTATAATGCCTTAACCGGAAGAAATGAAAAGGTGGGGAACTGGGCAGGAGTTACAGTTGAAAAAAAAGAATCTCACTTAAAGCGAGGATTTGCAGATACAGAAGAAAT
>JAZOVJ010000023.1:0-2585 GCA_045658645.1 Clostridia bacterium
CACACAACTACAGAGATAACCGAAAGGTACTATGTAAAGAAGGACACATCAAGGCTGACCGGAATCACAGATGGATTCGAAATATAAAGAATCCAAAGCACAAAAATACACCCTGAGAATTGAAACTCGGGGTGTATCAAATTTTGATATATAGTAAACAAAGAAAAACGAAATTCTAGTTTAAGGCAAAAAATAAACTGCGAAAATTAAAAAATATTCTCGCAGAATTATTCTCTATAATCGAAATCGGCAGAATTGCCGTAATCAAGTGATGCTAAAATGATGATGTAGCAGACGGAATCGTTGGAAACGGATGCAACCGTATGCGAAATTGATGCTCATTTCAGGCATAATTATTTGAGTCTGAAGACCATGCGCCGTTATCAAAAATATAATGAAAAATTACTAAAATTGAAAATTGATGCTCTGAAATTTAATTTTGAAGCACAGAAAAATTACACTTAATAAAAAATAAGAAATGGCTCAAACGCAGTGTTTAAGCCATTTTATATTGGCAGGGGTAGAAGGACTCGAACCCTCAAGAACGGTTTTGGAGACCGGCATGTTACCATTACATCATACCCCTAAAGAGCGCCATATTAAGTTTTTATTATGCAGTATTTGCAACATAGGGACACGGCTTTGGAGACCGGCATGTTACCATTACATCATACCCCTAAAGAGAATTATTAAGTTATACTAAAACAAAACTGCTTTAACAGTATAGCATAAAAAGAGGGTATTGTCAACATATTTTTACAATTTATCTGCTTAAAAATCGGGATATTTTCAAATATCCCGATTTTTTTGTTATTCAAATAAAAGTGTGTGAAGCATATCGGCAAGTACAAGGTGAAATCCTTTTTTTTCCACATCATCCGATGCCACAATATCAACTGAACACAACTGTTTACCGTTTTCGGAAAATACAATTTCGCCTACTTTATCGCCCTTTTTAATAGGTGCGATGATTGTATCAGAAAGCACTACATTTTTTTCTATATTACGTGGATTTGCTTTTGGGGAAAGTACGGAAAATCCATCCTGTGCCTCAGTTTGAACCTCTTTTTGAATTCCTTTTGAAACGGTAACAAGACCTGTCGGCTCGCCTCTTTCTATCTGCTTTTTAACACTGTAACCCGAAAAACCATAGTTTAAAAGTGCAGATGCTGAACTGAAACGAGTTTTTGTGTCAGGTGCACCAAGAACAACGGCAACAAGGCTCATTCCGTCACGCTCCGCCGTTGCGCTAAGGCAACAGCCTGCCTTTGATGTGGACCCTGTTTTAAGCCCCGTTGCGCCGTTATAAAAACGGATAAGGCGATTTGTGTTGGCAAGTTCGAACTTTCCGTCACGAAGAGAGTCGGTCCATATTTTTGTATATTCGAAAACCTTTTCGTGTTTTATAAGCT
This sequence comes from Clostridia bacterium, assembly GCA_045658645.1. GTDB lineage: Bacteria > Bacillota > Clostridia > UBA1381 > UBA1381 > UBA1738. The sequence goes on from JAZOVJ010000023.1 coordinate 1,413, forward strand.
CACGTGACATTGTTGCAACATCTCTTGCAGATGAATACTGACCGTCAGCATCAAGGCCATTGGTGTTCAGAAAAACGGTATCCTTCATACCAAGCTCTTTTGCGCGCTTGTTCATCATATCAACAAAAGCGGTTTCGCTCCCTGCGATATGCTCTGCCATTGCAACGCAGCCGTCATTGGCACTGGCAACGGCAATCCCTTTCATCATATCGTGAACGCTGAGTTGTTCGCCTGTTTCCAAAAACATAGTTGAGCCACCGTAGCTCATAGCGTTTTCGCTTACCGTTACCATATCCTCAAATTTTAATGCACCGCTGTCAATTTGTTCCATAATAATAAGCATAGTCATTATCTTGGTAACGCTTGCGATTGGCAGATGCTCATCAGCATTTTGCTCGTATAAAACATTGCCGGTTGATGCCTCCATCAATATTGAAGATTTAACCTCGGGGGTGAGAGGCTCGGCAAAAGAGGGAATAGCCTGAATAATAAGAGATAGCACAAGAATGAATACAGTTATTGTTTTTTTCACTTTAAGTAACACCGTCCTTTATAAAAGCCTATTCAAATTGTGCAGGCTTTATGACGGGCAATAAAAAACAACCGGAATTTCCGGTTGCTTTGTGATTAGTCTATAAACCTGTAACCAGCATCCTCAATTACTGCTTTGAAGATTTCAGTTGCAACATCCTTTGAAAGAGTTAATGTTGCAGTGCCGTCTGTGTGGCTTGTTACGGCATTTTCAACACCGTCAATTTCCTCTAAAAGAGTTTTAACCCTTGCCTCGCAATGCGGACACATCATACCCTCAATTTTAATAATCTTTTCCATTGTCTTTTTCTCCTTTTTTCTGATATTTTTATCACGTTTTGAATTTTTAATATCAAACAAGTTTATCCGAAGAGCATTTGAAACAACACAAAAACTTGACAGACTCATAGCAGCTGCGCCAAACATAGGAGTAAGGCTTATGCCAAAAGGTGTAAACACCCCTGCTGCAAGCGGAATGCCTATAATGTTATAAATAAATGCCCAGAATAAGTTTTCTCTAATGTTTTTGAGCGTGTAACGGCTGAGTCTTAAGCTTGATGAGACATCGGTAAGTTTACTGTTTATAAGAACAATATCCGCCGCATCTATTGCAACGTCTGTACCCTGACCGATAGCAATACC
>JAZOVJ010000024.1:0-10242 GCA_045658645.1 Clostridia bacterium
GGTTCCGCAGACAATGGCAGAGCTTACCGACCCTGACCAGATTAAGATGATGTCTAAAATGCTTGAGCATATGGAAGACGATGACGATGTTCAGGACGTATATCACAACTGGGATATGCCGGAAGATTTGGAATAATTAAACCACCTCAAAGGCTGTGCTATCCATACGTAATCAAGTTCAATGCACACGAGCCTGAAGCTATGCACCGTTACGCCGATATTGCAAGAAGACTTGGTCTTGGCGGCGCTTCCGAAAAGTCACAGGTTAATGCTTTAATCAATATGATTGACGAGTTTAACAAAAAGCTTAACATTCCAAAGACTTTAAAGGACTTCGGCATTAATGAGGCTGAGTTTAAGGAGAAAATTGCCACTATTGCAGAGCTTGCAGTCGGTGACGCCTGCACAGGCTCAAACCCAAGAGCAATCAATCCTGACCAGATGGAAAAGCTATTCACTTGTGCATACTACGGCACAGAAGTTGATTTCTGATTCTGATAAAATACACATATTTTACCGCAACCGCAAACCTCGGTTGCGGTATTTTCTGTTTTATTAAAAAATTATAAAATTCTTTAAAAAATGCTGGTAATATGCTGCGTTTTAATGTATAATTAAATTATAATACTTAATGGGACGGAGGAACTTTTTAATGGATTCAGCTTTGCTCTATTTAAGAAGCTTTTTTCAGGTACTTAAATTAACAGATATTGTTGACATATTTCTTATCGCAATTATAGTATATCAGCTTTTGAAAATCCTAAAGGAAACCCGCGCAATGCAGCTTATTAAAGGAATTTTCCTTCTGTTTTTGATACTTCAGATAAGCTCCTGGGCACACCTTACAACCCTGAACTACCTGCTCAGGAATGCGATGCAGGTGGGAATGTTCGCTATTGTGGTTATTTTCCAGCCGGAGCTTCGAAATCTTTTGGAAAAAATGGGACGTTCAAACGTTGGAAGGCTTATAGACGTGGCAACAGGTAAAGCGATGTCCGATGACGACTATGCCATTTCGGAAATTGTTCACGCAGCAACAAATATGTCCTCAACAAAAACCGGAGCTTTAATTGTTATTGAAAGAGAAACAAAGCTTGGCGATGTTATCCGCACAGGAACACTTCTTGATGCAGACGTCAGCAGCGCACTTTTAGAGAATATCTTCTTTCCTAAAACTCCGCTCCACGATGGTGCAGTTATCATAAGAGGCGACAGAATTCACACAGCAGGTTGCTTCCTGCCTCTTACATCAAACACAAACCTTTCACGTGATTTGGGAACACGTCACCGTGCGGCACTTGGAATTTCCGAGGCATCTGACGCCATCGTTGTTATCGTCAGCGAAGAAACAGGCAAGATTTCTATTGCAGTAAACGGAAGCCTTACTCGAAACCTTACTGAAGCAAGCCTTAAAACTGCTCTCGGCAAGGCTTTGTCAAAGGACACAAACCGTGACAGACTGAAATTCTGGAGGAGCTCAAAATGAAAATAATTAAAGATAAAAAGCTGCTTCTTAAAATTTTATCCGCACTTATCGCCATTGTTCTGTGGTTTGCAATCACATATACCGAAGACCCGGCAGTAAGTCAGCACGTAACAAACATTAATGCTGTTTTCTCAGGAGAAGCACAGCTTCGCGAGCGTGGTCTTACCGTAGTAAATAAGGACGAGCTTCCTGCTCTTTCTGCCGTAATACGCGGAAACAGAAGCAAGGTTATTTCATCGCTTGGCGTTGTTTCAGCCCATATAGATGTTTCAAACATTTACAGCATCGGTACACACGAAGTTTTAGTACATTACAGTTATCCGCAGGATATGGTTACTCTTACCAAAACAAAGGTATCCTCTGTTTTGGTAAACGTAGAAAAAATTCTTTCCCGTGATATTCCGATAAAACTAGAGGCAGAACAAAGCGGAAGAGATAATGACCGTTTGGTTGCAGTAAAAAGCAGTTCTGATAGCCTGACCATTCGCGGTGCACAAAGCGTTGTTGAAAAAATTGCGTATGCAAAAGCGATTATAAACACTTCTGAAATAACTGCAAACGGCGAAATGAACTACAACTACAAGCTATACGATGAAGAAGATAACGTCTTAAGCGAAAGAAATATTATTTCCAAAAGCCAGAGTACCGTTTTAATTACGGGAACAGTTTATAAAAAGGCAGAACTTCCTGTTCGCATAGTTCTTGCTGACAGTCTTAAGGCAAACTACACCTTAAAGGTCAAAAAGCAAAGCGTGTCTACCATTACTGCAGGGCTTCCTAATAACGTTACCGAAACACAGCTTATTGCAGTTTTAGACAGTAATGCAACAAAGGAGCGCAGTCCTGCTACTTTGAAGATAGAAGTCCCTGACGGCATTTACTGCCCTTCAGACGACCTGTCTGTCACTGTGGACTATGAACTCCTCCCAAAAATAACTCAAGAAATCGAAGTTTCAGTTACCGCTGAAAACATTCCGGAGGAAAGAGAAGTTCAGATTAATCCCGAAAAACTAAAGGTTACAGTAAAGTGTGCCAAAACCGATGCCGAGGCAAGCAAAATTACTGCCACCATAAATGCCGAGGATTTAAATGATGAAGACAAAACAGTTAAGGTGAATGTTTCAGCAGAAGAAAATATAGATGTTATAGGCGAATATACTGTAACTGCCAAACTGCTCTAAAGAAAGGACAACATAAAATGTCAGACGTAATAGTAAGAGGACAAAGCACAGATGGTGCTATTCGAATTTTTGTTGCGGTAACTACCGATATGGTAAACGAAGCACAAAAAATTCATAATACCTTCCCCGTGGCAACTGCAGCTCTTGGCAGAACCCTGACCGCCGCTGCCATTATGGGACAAGGTCTTAAAAACGATACAGATTCAATAACAATTCAATTCCGTGGCGATGGTCCGCTGGGGAATATGGTTGCGGTAACCGACAACCTGTCACAAGTACGTGGCTATGTTGTTAACCCGTTTGTTGACATTCCGCTAAATGATAAGGGTAAGCTTGACGTTGGCGGTGCTGTGGGTCAGGGTCAGCTTAACGTGATTCGCGACTTAAGCCTTAAAGAGCCGTACTCAGGTCAGGTCCCTATTATGACCGGCGAAATTGCAGAGGATTTGACTTATTACTTTGCAAAATCCGACCAGATTCCAACAGCTATGGGACTTGGCGTGTTGGTAAACCCTGATAACACGGTCTCTGTTGCCGGCGGTTTTATGATTCAGCTTATGCCTGAAGCAACCGAAGAAGTGGCTGGCATAATCGAAGACAAAATGGCAGAAATCCCGCCTATTACTACAATGCTTAAGGACGGAATGACCCCTGAGGATATTCTGTTCTATTTGACCGAGGGATTTTCTATGATAATGCAGAATGAAACCGTGACACCAAAGTACCAGTGCAAGTGTTCAAAAACACGTATGGAGCGTGCAGTTATCTCAATAGGCAAGGAAGAACTTCGCAAAATTATTGACGAGGACGGAAAATGTGAAGTTGAATGCCAGTTCTGTAACAATAAATATGTTTTCTCAAAGTCAGAGCTTTTGGAAATGTACGAAAAAGCTAAATAGGATACCTATGCCCTGATTTTGCATATTTGCAAAATCAGGGTTTCTTAAAATTCACCTTTTCAGGAGGTACAAATATGAAAAAAGTGCTTGTTCTTGCGCTACTTTCGGCATTATTTACCTTACCGGTGCAGGCAAATTTTGAAAGCTACGTTGAAACCGCAATTAATGACGGCATTGTTTTGGGTGACGAAAATGGTAATATTAATGCTGAAAACCCTGTAACACGCGGCGAATTTGCGGTTATTCTCACAAAATTTTTAAATATTTCCGGTGGTGTAGGTACATTTTCTGATGTTTCACATAACGACTGGTTCGCAAGCGCTCTGGCAACCACAAACCACTACTCCCTTATAGTCGGTGACGGGAACGGCAATGCAAGACCTTACGACAACATAACACGTCAGGACGCTATTACTGTAATCGGCAGGTACTACAATGCAAAAGAGCAAAGCTCCGGTCAGTTCCAGACAGTTTCGGAATATGCAAAGGAATATTGGGCGTATGCGGTATCAAACGGCATTTTAACAGAGGCTGAACCTGGCGAATATGTGACAAAGGGCGAAGTTCTTGCTCTTCTTTACAAATATGACGAAAAAGACTTTTCCGGCGTCAGATTTATGCCCGGATACCCAAAAATATCTCAGGAACGCAGTGTTTTCGGGCGTATCTGCATTGATATACGTACTAATAAGCCGGCTAAAATTTACTACGCCGTTGCGGAAGAAAATCTGCCTCATCCCCAAATCAATATTCCTTTATGCGACACCAAAGGCAACTCCTCCGAATCTATAAAGGTCAATATGGGCAGAAAATACGACATTTATCTTATGGCGGTAGATAATGACGGTGCGGCAAGCAGTGTTTCTGTTATAAAAGGCGCCAGCGCCTTTGCTATCTTATCCGGTGATGGCTCAAAAAACTCACCTTATGTTATAAACACACAGGAGCAGCTTTCTCAGATATCTTTAATCCCCGAAAAATTCTATCGTTTGGGATGCGATATAACATTAGATAAAAACTGGACACCTATTACCGATTTTACCGGCACTTTAGACGGTAACGGCTACAAGATAAGCGGTCTTACCCTGACCGATAAAAACCACTCAGGTCTTATGGCATCTATGTCCGGAACAGTTAAAAACCTTACGGTTTACGGCGACATTTCTGCAGGAAAAGTTGCAGGCATAATCGCAGGGGAAAATGGCGGTAACATCGAAAACTGTGTAGTTGCAGGTACAATTTCCGTAAATACCGACTACGCGGGCGGTATTTGTGCAATTAACAGCGGTAAGATTAAGAATTGTCTTTCTTCCCTTTATTCCATTTCCTCAGGCTCCTTTTCAGGCGGAATTGCCGGCATCAATTACGGAACCATAGAAGACTGCCTTGCAGCTTCAAATGTGGTTGTTGCTGAAATGTATGCAGGTTCAATTGCCGGCGTTAATAACGGCGGAACCATAAAAAAATGTGTCAGCGCCTGTATGACCGTGCATGATGTTCTTACTCAGAACAGCGGAAGAATTACCACCAACAAAAATAACGGAACACTTTATAATAACTATTTCTTTTTAGAGGCAGTATCGGACGATTTTTATCAGGATCCATCTGACCACTCACAGAATGGTTATGATGCCAGCTGGGGAAATCTTCAGGACCTGAATTTCTACGAAAATCTTGGTTGGGACAGTGAAAAATGGAAACTTGCAACAAACGGATTCCGTTTGATTTATCCAAAATCTGCTCAGCCGCCAACGCTGACACCGGGTGAAACCATTTATTTCCCAAAACAGATAAAAAGTGCCGAAGGCCTCAGAAACATAGACAAAAACCCAACAGGTCACTATATTCTTTCCGAAGATATATATCTTGCATTACCTTGGAAAATCATTTGCGCAACAGACGGTTTTTCAGGCACTTTTGACGGTAACAACCACACAATCTATAATCTTAACCTTAACACACAACCGGGATTTTTCTCAAACATAACCGGCGGAACAGTTAAAAACCTTACCTTTAAAAACGTAACTGCCGCATCTGACAGCATTGGCGGTATTCTTGCAACCTGTAACTACGGTTACATAGACAACTGCAAGATTTACGGAAAAATTCAGACAAAGAAAGCCGGTCATATCGGCTCTTTCGCAGGTCTTAATCATGGTGCCATAACAAATTGCGAGGCTTATGTTGATATTAAAAATACAAACTCCAACTCCACAATAGGCGGAATTTGTGCCGAGAGCGATGGCGTAATCTTTGGTTCTACATATCGTGGCACAATATCTGCAACCGGAGAAAATACAGTTGTAGGCGGTATAACAGGCTACGAAACCGGCGGATACATAAGCGACTGCTATGCAAATATGACCTTATCCGTAACGCCAAAGTTCGGTTACGCCGGCGGTATTTGCGGTATGGCTGAAGGTTCACAGATTTACAAATGCGGTTCCAACGGCAGCATAAACGCTCAGGCCAATAATATAATTTACTCAGGCGGAATATGTGCCCTTGCACAAAATGCCACAATTTATAACTGCTATTCACTGTCTGAGATTCACACCTTTTCAAAAAACGGCTATGCGGGCGGAATATGCGGTTGTAATTCCGGCTCAATTATACAGAACACTTACTCCGCCGCAAGCGTTCTGTCCGGAGAAAGTATCCTGACAGGCGGAATTTGCGGTTTTGCGGAATACGGATTTATTATGCAGAACGTTTCGCTCAACCCTGCCATAAATGGCGGCAAGAACATTGGTGCCGTCTTTGGCAGTGCTGACGCAAGCGAAATTGCAGATAACTACTCCTGCGACCGAACCCTGATTAACTCACAGGTCGTTGCAGGTGACGACAAAAATGGAACTATCAAAAATATCGAAACCCTAAAAAAGACGAGCTTCTTCTTGACGCCACTTTCAGAGGGTGGCGTCCTTGGTTGGTCAGGCATAGAACCCGGCAATGATGTATGGCAAAAAAGCGATACTTCCTATCCTTTCCCTGTTTTGTCAAATGTTAAAGGTCAAATAACAGAAACACCGATATATAAATAAGCTACAATAAAAATACGCCTTTTAAAAGGGGTATTTTTATCTTTTTCCCGTTACTGCTTTTTCAATTTCTACTACCAACAGCGGTACTGCCGAGAGTATTCCAACCACCGACCACGCTGTAAACGATAGCGGGCATACCTTGAACACACCTGCAAAAACAGGCACTGATACCACAAGTATCTGCATTATTATTCCTGTTACCAACGAGAATACAAGCAGTTTGTTCTCAACGAACCGGCTGTTTAAAACTGATTTCTCACTTCTCATATTGAATGCGTGGAAAAGTTGTGATACTGACAACACACAAAATGCCATAGTTCTTGCAACATCTATATTATGATGGCTCAAAACATTAAATCCTACAGAAAATGCAAGAAGTGCAAGACCTCCGATAACTCCGCCCTCAAGACAAATTGTCGCCCAAAGGCCATCTGCAAAAAGTCCTTTTTTAGGATTTCTTGGCTTTTGGTCCATTATGGTTTTGTCAACAGGGTCAAGCCCCAGAGCAATTGCCGGCAGGGAATCGGTAACAAGGTTTACCCACAAAAGCTGAATTGCCACAAGGGGTGGCTCCCAACCGAAGACTATCCCCATAAATATGGTCATAACCTCACCGATATTTGATGACAAAAGAAACTGTATGGATTTTTTTATGTTCTCAAAAATACCTCTGCCCTCTTTTACTGCCGATACGATTGTTGCGAAATTGTCATCGGCAAGCACAATGTCAGAAGCTTCTTTTGCCACATCTGTGCCTCTTTTTCCCATACTGCAGCCGATGTCGGCCGCCTTCAACGCCGGAGCATCATTAACCCCATCACCCGTCATTGCAACAATTTCGCCTTGTTTTTTGAATGCCTTTACAATACGCATTTTATCTTCAGGCGTTACCCTTGCAAATATTCTATACTCACATATCTTATCATCGGTCTTTCGTGAAAGCTCTTCGCCAAGGACCGCCTTTCCCGATATTCCCACAGTTTCAGCAATGGCTTTTGCCGTAATTTTATTATCTCCTGTTATCATTACAGGCTTTATGCCTGCACGGACGCACTCCCTGACCGCCTTTGCAACCTCCGTTCTTGGCGGGTCCATCATCCCGATTAGGCCTACAAAAACAAGCTCATTTTCACTTATTCGGGAAAGCTTGGTATCCTTATATGCAACGGCTATAACCCGAAGTGCGCCATTTGCCATCTTATTAACTTCTTCTAAAATTTCCCTTTTCTTTACGCTATCAAGGCTTTCCATTACGCCGTTATTTATAAAGTAACTACATTTTTCAAGCAGGATTTCCGCCGCACCCTTGGTTATAATGCGGTGCTCGTTGTAGTACGGCACCATTACGCTCATAAGCTTACGCTCAGAATTGAATGGTATTTCGCAAAGCCTTTCCCTCGTGTGCTTTTTAATTCCCATCTGTTCGCATTTTGTTATAATTGCCTTTTCAGTAGGATTTTCGCCCTCGTCACAGCACAGAATTGCCAGTTCAAAAAGCTGCCTTTCATCTTCTGCCATAGACTTTGTAACGGTCATTCGGTTCTGGGTAAGCGTCCCTGTCTTATCAGCACAAATTACAGTTGCTCCGCCAAGAACCTCCACTGCCGACAAGTGCTTAACTATGGCGTTTTTCTTCGCCATTCGCTGTACGCCCATAGCAAGAACAATGGTGACAATAGCAGGAAGCCCCTCAGGAATAGCCGCAACTGCAAGGCTTACTGATGTTAAGAACATAGAAAATGGCGGGATTTTCTTTAAAAGACCCATAACAAAGATAACCGCACAAATCACGAGAGCACCAATGCTTAAAATCTTGCCGGTTTCCGCAAGCTTTTTCTGTAGCGGTGTTGCTTCTTCGTTTTCTGTCCCTAACATTGCAGCTATTCTCCCTGTCTCCGTTTCCATACCAATGGCAGTTACGACAGCCTCGCCTTTTCCAATAATAATATTCGTTGATGCAAACACCATATTTCTTCGTTCCGCAAGAGGTGTATGCTCTTCTAATACACAGTCTCCGTCCTTTAAAACCGGCATAGCCTCGCCGGTCAAGGCAGATTCGTCCGCCTCCATCCCGACACTTTTTATAATCCTTGCGTCTGCACTTACACGGTCGCCCGCTTTTAATAAAAGAGTGTCCCCAATTCTGACATCCTCTGCATCCACTGTAAATTCCCGTCCGGCACGGCGTATTTTTGCAGTAGGCGCCGACATCTGCTTTAGTGCTTCTAACGCATTATCTGCCCTGCTCTCCTCTATTACACCGATAACTGCATTTAAAACCACAATGACAAGAATTATAATAGGGTCAATAAAATCACCGTCTTTGCTTATGAGGGATACTGCAAAAGATATGGCGGCTGCAGCAAGCAGAACCAATATCATAAAATCAGAAAATTGCGACAAAAAGCGGGTCAGAATACTCTTTTTTTTGCTGGCATTAAGCCGGTTTTTTCCGCCGGTCCCTTCTTTTAAGGAAAGCTTTCGGAGAACCTCTTCTTTTGACATACTGTGATAGTTCATTATATCAGTCCTTTTTATGTTCTTTATACCATAATTATGATTTTTATATATTTTTATGAAAAAACTTTTATGTCCCCTATTGATTTTCCCATAATTTGTGCTATAATAATATTAAGATTTGTGTCCCCAATATTTTATTATGAGGTGATTTTATGGCAAGAACCGGAAGAATTGAAAGCAAAATGGGAATTTACCACGTGCTGCTTCGCGGAATGAATGAACTTTTTATACAGGACAGGGATTTTGTTGAATTTATTGCTATATTAAAAAAATATTCAAGCCTTGGTACTCTTAAAGTTTTTTCTTATACTCTCTTAAAAAACAGAGTTCATCTGGTGGTTGGCGTTCCCTCCGGTATTGGCGTTGCTCTAAAGCCTCTTTGCACAAGCTACGCAAGATATTTTAACCGTACATATCAAAGAGAGGGAAAGCTTTTTTATGACCGATTAAAGAGCGAACCTATAAATTCAGAAGGCGAACTTAAAAATGTGGTTTCATTCGTGAACTCAATAAGCGTATCCACAGGTGAAAGCTATCCTTATTCTTCTCTTTCAGATTCAGGCAGGGAAATATGTGTCCCCGGAATACTTACTCAAAGAGAGCTTTTAAGCACCTCAGTTTCTGAAATGTTTATTGAAGACTATGACTGTCTTTCAAAAGAGGAAATCGCTAATTATATATTTGCACTTTGCGGAGTTTTGCCTGAAAACTTCAGCAATCTTCCTGCACCACAGCAAAAGAACGCGCTTTCAAAGCTTACCGAAAAGCGTTGGATTGCTAAAAATAAGCTTTACGATATTTTAGACATAAACAGACCGCGCACAGCATCAGGCGAACCTATTAAAAAGGCAGAATCCGAAAGCGACCGAGGTCTTAGTGTATGGCTGTTATAGTCCAAGGGTTTTATGTCCCTTTTTGTGTTACGCCCTATATATACAATTAGTTAAAGGAGTTGATTTCAAATGAACAATCTGAAATATTCTGTCCCCGGTCAAATGCTTCTTATGGTTAAAAGTCATTTTACCGTTTCCGTTGTATTTATGATACTTTTTCTTATGACAGCCTCAATGCAAACCGGGGTTGTCAGCACTGTATTCGGTGTTGTGGGTCTT
>JAZOVJ010000025.1:0-4930 GCA_045658645.1 Clostridia bacterium
AAAATAGGAGAATGAGGACTAATAAAAATGACCAGTCTTTATTAGTATTTTTTGGAGGCTCCCTTATAGACAATCATAAATGCACCTTCACGATTATGCCAACATCAAACACTTTCTACGCTATTTATACATTGCAAGACTTCTTATCATAAACTGATTAGTTTTCGTTTAAGTGTTTGTCCATTGCATATAGAAAGAATACTATTATTAAAAGCCATCCGAAGGGATAGCTTTTATTTTTTCTTATACAAAAAAGAACGGCGGATCGCTCCGCCGTTTGAGTTATGAGATTTTAAATCTTACCAGAGATCGCCGAAAACATTGTGTTTCATTTGGCAGCCGCAAACCGTATTCATACCAAAAATCTTCTGGAAGAAGAGGACGAATTTAAAGAAGAATCCTTCAATTCCACCCTTATGGCATTTGCATTCACAATCGTCATAGATTGCTTCTGCAGTAACGTCAGCATTACCCATTGTGAATGTTGTTTCTTTTGCATTTGCATCTGAAACAGTTGCACCGTTAACTTCCCAATGGCTGAAAACTTTGCCGTCAATCTGCTCTGCTGTGAGAGTGATTGATGTACCTGCAACTGCCTTATTTGCGGAAGCAGTACCACCGGTTACGGTGATGTCGTATTCGGTAGGAGGTGTTTCGCCGCCTTCTCCAGGAACAGCAAACTTATAGCTACACATAACAGATGTTGACGATTTATATGTTACTGTGGCATCTTTTCCGTTGATTTTCACGGTAGGATTAGCAGCAAAATCATAACCAGTTTCAGGGTTTACTAAAACTTCAAGCACATATGTCTTTCCTGCCTCAAACGTTGTAGCATTCTCTGTCTTGCCTTCCTCTTTCCAAGTGGACATTACAAGTTTTACATTCTCTGTTTCTACTACAGGTACTGCAGGTGTCTTTCCTGCTTCCGGTTCTGCTACAGTTACAGCAATTTCATTAATGTCCTCTTTTACTCCAGGAACAGCAAACTTATAGCTACACATAACAGCTGTTGGTGAAGAATGTGTTACTGTGGCATCTTTTCCGTTGATTTTCACTGCAGGATTAGCAGCAAAATCATAATCAGTTTCAGGGTTTACTAAAACTTCAAGCACATATGTCTTTCCTGCCTCAAACGTTGTAGCATTCTCTGTCTTGCCTTCCTCTTTCCAAGTGGACATTACAAGTTTTACATTTTCTGTTTCTACTACAGGTGCTGCAGGTGTCTTCCCCGCTTCCGGTTCTGTTACAGTTACATTTACCAAATCAATTTCAGCAGTTTCTTCTCCGCCGCCTTCGCCAGAGCCTTCTGTTGTAGTAATATTAAAAGTATGTGTTTTTTTCGCTCCACTGACAGTCTCATCAAAATATTTCAGAGTCAGTTCTTCAACAAACTTATAAGTTCCTGCATTTGTGTAATTGTAGGAATATGTCATCAGTTCATCCGCACTGTTGCCGTTGCCTACAATAGTAGAGCCGTCTTTGGAGTGTTCCCAACTTCTATAAACATCAAATCCGCCTTCAGCAAGCCAGTTTGGAAGTGCTGCATTATTGAACTGATAAGTTTCTGTGTTACCAAGAATTGCAGTAATATCTGTTTCTGTATTACCAGAAGGCATTGCAGGGTTTTGGTTTGTAAACTTAAGGTATTTAGCTAAATTTTCACTTTTCAAAATAGCTGCATATCTGTTACTGTCAACATAGTCAGCTTCCGCCCCTGGAATACCTACATGTATTCTTTCTACCTTACCACCATATTCAACCATTTCATTAGAAAACGAAATTTTGTTATTACCATCTTGGAATGGTCTGATATTTTCGGCTAGATTGAAAAGAACATTACAGTTAGTAAAATAGATTCCACAGTTATATACGTTGAAAACAACACCTTTTCCACTTCTTGTCGCAATAAAGTTAACACCAAGCATATCAATTCTAGAAAGCCAGTTCGTTCCTCCTACGTCAAAATAGTTACATTTCAAAGTATTTCCAGTATGTCCATTGTTATCTATTCTAAGTCGTACATAATACATCCCTTTTAGCTGAATATAGTTGGATGCATCAAGGGTTGAATTATGGCTATCATAATAGATGTTTACATCCATGTTGGAGTAATTAGCCATTTCACCACCGAATTGATACTTAGGATCTGTATGCTTTATTTCAACATAAAGTCCACTGATTGAACAATTGCCTTTTACGTATACATTAAACGACACATTGTATGCAGAATCTTTAAGCAGTTTACCATCAAAATTCACTTGGTTGATGTTGGCATTATCCAAATATAAATCGAAATAAAGGACAGTTCCGCTCTGAGAGTATTTTAACTCCCATCCAGTTCCTTTTGTCATAGTAAAAGCAGAACTATTCGAATTTACTATAGAGCTCCCATTGATCATTGCGCTAGTAAACTCAATCTGTTCAAACAATTCAGCTTCAGTAATTTCTGTGCCCGCCGCATAGGTCGTCATCAGTGATCCGGGAATCATCCCGACCACAAGGATCAGACCGAGCATAAGTGCAAAAGTTTTTTTGAGTAATTTCATAAAAATTGCTCCTTTCGTTTTGTTTATAAAAGGTATACTTTTGTCAGCATACAATCTTACATTGTAATTGTAGCACCTTTTTTTAGGTTGCACATTGTACTTTAGTGCAATGTTAAAAAGAAATTTTTATATCGAAGCAAGAAAAGCTTTAAGGTAAGAAGGTGTGACGGTGGTAAACAAAAATCCGTCAATCAATCCATCTGCTTTAGCCTTCTGAACGTTTGTGGCTAAATCGGGGTAAGCAATATCATCAACCAGCAAAACAGATTTGCAGGTGGGTACTAATTGCTTCAGCTCGGCAACCTGATACATCCTTTTGCTAAAATCCTCTCCATCAAATCCGGATACTTCAGCAAGACAAACATCTGCCTTAATTATCTCGGCAAGTCCGGGAAAAAAATTCAGACTATCTTCGCAGGGAACAAGATAATCGGTTGTTTGAAGCTCTCTGATAATTCCGCCTGAAAGCAAACTGTTTTTTATTGACACAACAATATCTCGTGCCGTAATTATCACCCCTTTAATAAGGATTTGCAATACCACATAATGTTGATTATGTGGTAAAAGTAAATCTAAAATATTTATTTACATATAATTTATATCACAAATATTCCATTATTTCAATATCTTTACTTAATAAAGTAAGCTGTTACTATATTTTGCGAAGAATTCTCAAAAATAAAATCGTACTTTAGTGCAAAACAATAGAAAAAAATAAACTTTTCGCTAAAAACACTCAAAACACAGTATTTTGTGATTTTAATTTTAAAATTTTCAGCATTTAGATTGGTGCTAATAATCAGGGCGAAAATTTGTCATTTTAAGATAATTAAAAAACCTGCCCTCGTTCTCTGAACGGGGTATTTTTATTAGAAAACAGCCGTTTTTGCTTTGGTTAGAAATTTTGTTATATCGTGAATTGTTTTTGTTCGCTTTATCTGTTTTTCAGACTTAACGTCGACTCTTTTCTAATTATCAAAGTATTAATTATATTCTTGTTTAATTTATGAATTATGATACATTAGTAAAAGACGGCAGATTTCTCTGCCGTCTTTAATGTTTATTATGCTTATTTAACTATGAATGAGAAAACGAGGTTGAGAACCTTTCTGATGAAGGTGAAAATCTTGAGAATAACAATAGAGAATGTGAGTTCTTCCGTTTCATCAGGAGTTTCAGGCTCGTTTGTATCGGGAGTAGTTGTATCGTCGGTATCTTCATCGGATTCAACATCAAGTCCTGCTGACTGGTCGATGATTGACATATACTCGATATATGCTGCCTGAAGCTGAAGTTCGGAAAGGCTGCTGTTCTGGTCGATATCATTCTTTCTCAAGCCTGCACCCATGAGTAAATCAACGTCTGTTTCGTCAATCACACCGTCGTGGTTACAGTCTGCAGCCATCCACATATATTCGGGAAGGTCATGCTGTTTGAGCATACCCTTGACAATGAGATTAACAAGGAATGCATCTTCGCCATCGTACCAGCTGTCGCCGTTAAGGTCACCGTAGATAAGGATTGTGTATTCAGCAATTACTGTTTCACCGTTGGTGAGAATAGCTTTTGAGCCTGTACCGAACTGATCGAATATACCGTTCTCGTATGTCCATTCGTAGCCGTCGATAAGGATTCTGGTGTAATCTCCAATGTGCAGAATGCCTGCGTCAAGACCGAAGATATAACGTCCACCTCTGTCAAGAATTGCACCGTGTCTGACTTCGAAAGCAACTGTTCGACAACCGTAGGCGCATTCACCGTTGAGGTGGTCCCAATTGTGGTCGGCTACCGGAAGCACACCTTCGCCTGCCTGCCAAGCTTCAAGGTCGGTAATTTCCTCTGTACCTTCAGCATCGCTGAACAATTTACCGCAGACACATTCATAGTGGTCTGCAATACCGGTAGTCCGGCAAGTCGGAGCTAAACCATAACGAACTACTGTTGTGTGCTTGTGAACGATTTTAATCTGAGTGTAATCCTCAAGGTCATAAGCCTCGTCAACCTTTGTGATAATATCATCATCGGTAAACACACCGTCAAGGTTGTTGTTTGCATAAACGGTAACTCTGTCGGGGTTAGTAATATACGAGTCTGTGATTGTGTCGCCACCCTCGCAGTAGATGTAAAGACTGCCGTCAAGAACCGTTATCGGAGCTTCGCAACCGTAGATTCCGTTTGCCCACGCCATATCAGCGTAGCCCTTTATGATAACGTCTGCACCGTCAACAACAAATCCTTCCACATCACAAACTACAACTGAATCAATGCATTCCATTACCGTGTCACACTTGAATGTGACTGTGTCATAAATATAAATTACATTGTAAGTCCAAAGCTCATGACCGATGTTAAGAGTTGCCGTGCCGTCAATGGTGAGGTTT
>JAZOVJ010000026.1:0-13567 GCA_045658645.1 Clostridia bacterium
TTGTACTATATGTTATTTTTTTAACAATTTCCATGTTGCCCTCGTATTACAGGACAATTATATGTTCAAAAAAACATAAATTTTAACACAAAAAGCCCAATGGTTTAAGTACACAAAATAAATATGCTTTGCGTCAGCAAACCATCCCATTCTCTTCTCTCTTCTCTTTTATCTCCCATCTGGAAGTAACACTTTTTAGTGAAGAATGAAGATACTAAAGATAAAAAGATATCTATTGTTTTGTCAGGTTTTACGGCTTTAATATATTTGTTTTAATTTTTTATAGACATATTGACCTTTTGTTGAATTCTTTTCTACTTTATAACAAAAAGAACGCAAGATTTTTTCTTGCGTTCTTCCTTGTCATTTAACCTCTATGCCATATGCTTCTATGCTTTATTATAAGTCTAATATTTATTCTTGCAGTCCAATATATTTTCTCAGCTTTTCCACATCTCCATCAAATAAGTATCCGGATATACCTGCTGATTGTGCACCTTTAATAAGCTCTGCCGGCATAAATCCACGATTTGCGAAATACAAAGCATATGTTTGTTTTTTTTATTAAAAAAGTCTCCAAATTTATTAATTTTTTATGGTTTCTTTTTCAATCAGATTATTAAGATTTTCAATGCACCATAGATTGAATTTACACCATTCGTCAGGATTTACGAATGCATCAATTTCACCTTCTGCAACCCTTTTTGCCTTTCCTAAGGTATCATTCTGTTGCATATGATTTCCAAGGAAAATATCAACCTTTTCTTCATTAAGCCTTAGCATTGATTTTTTAAAATCATCTCTAAGTGAATATGGCAGGTTATATTTATCAAGGAAATCTTTTGTCAGTGTATTAGTTCCCATTCCGCCATGAAGCCCTGCTCTGAATGTTCTTTCTCCATCTGTAACATCAAAGAAATATGACATTACACCTGGTGTGTGTCCCGGAGTTGCAACAGCTGTTATTTTTGTGTTTCCCAGTTCGATTACATCACCGTCATCAATCAAAACATCAGGTTCAAAAGTTTCTGTAAATTCCATACCAAGCTCTTTTGCAAAGGAAAGATCAAGTTTTCCTGTTGCATAGTCCTTATCAGGTCTTCCCAAAAAGGTCTTTGCTCCGGTTAATTCAACCAACGCTCTTGTTCCGCCAAAATGGTCAATATGACCATGTGTGTGGATTATGAACTTTAAATCATAAGGATTAAGCCCTAAAAGATGCATATTGTGAATAACAAGATACAACGACTGCTGATACCCTGTATCAAGCATTATAAGACCATCGCCTGTATCAATAATATGCGTAGATGCAGGTTCTGTTCCTACAAAATACAAGTTACCCCATATCTTAAATGGTTTTACATACCCCTTCCAAGGTTCTTTCATAGCTGTTATACCTCCAGATTAAGCCATTTCTTCTTCGCTTAAGGCTATATCAATTGCCGCAACATTTTCACAAACATGCTTTTTGGTAACAGGGCTTGAATTTAAGCTTTGATATTTCTTTATCAAGTCCTGTCATTTCATATTCTATTTCACATCGTTTACTATGTTTGTCGGCTTTCCGTCAAGATATGCTTTAAGGTTATCAAGAGAATAATCTATAAGTCTTTGTCTGCATTCAACCGCCGCCCAACTGATATGCGGTGTTATGTAGCAGTTTTTAGCAGACAATAATGGGTTATCCATAGAAATAGGTTCGTTTCTTACTGTATCAAGACCTGCTGCATAAACCTTGCCGCTGTTTAATGCTTCCGCCAAATCTTCTTCAACAATCAAGGCACCACGGCTGTTATTTATAATTATTACGCCGTCCTTCATCTTTGCAATTGTATCTTTATTGATGATGTTCTCTGTTTCAGGGAACAACGGACAATGAAGTGAAATTACATCAGAATTTGCAAGAAGTGTGTCTAAATCTGTATATTTGCAGTTCTCGTTCTCAAGAGCTTCGTTCTTGTATGAGTCAAATGCTAAAACTTTCATACCAAAAGCCTGGGCAACCTTAGATGTAATCTGACCTATTCTTCCAAGGCCGACAACTCCTATTGTCTTGTTTTCAAGTTCAATAGGTGAATAATCCCAGAAGCACCAGTCATTTGCGTCATTTCTTCTTCCTTTTCTTACTTCTGCATCATGGTGACCTATACGGTTTGTAACTTCAAGCAATAGAGCAATCGCATGCTGACCGATTGCCTCTGTTCCGTATGACGGAACGTTAGAAACAGGGATGCCCAGCTCCCTTGCACCTTCTACATCCACTGTGTTATAGCCTGTTGCTATAGCTGAAATAAACTTCACATTAGGACATTTTTCCAAATCTGCCTTTGTTACTACTGTTTTGTTAAGGAATACAATGTCTGCATCACCAATACGCTCTACAACCTGTTCAGGAAGAGTTCTTGGATATCTTGTAACCTCTCCGTATTTGTCAAATTCGCTCCAGCTTATTTCTCCCGGATTTTCTCTCGGGTGGTCAAGTATTACTATTTTCATTTTATTCACCTACTTTATATTTTTTAGTACTTTCATTTCTTCTGTGTATCCACGCATATAAAAATCTTTGTCACTTGATGTCCAAAGAACATTGCAACCCATATCACGGTATTTCTGTGCATATACTTCATCATTGCAGTATATACCGCAAGATTTGCCGTATGAATTGCAGATGTCAAATATTTTCTGGATTGATTCTATCATAATATCACTGGTGATATCCGCCGGTGTTCCTACCATTACAGATAAATCGTAAGGGCCTATCATTAACGCACTTATGTACTCACCATATTCTTCAAGCATTTTTGGTAACATTTCAATACCCTTTGGAGATTCAATCTGCGGCATTAAAAATCTTGTCTTGTTAAAATCTGCAAATGCTTCCCCTGCTCTGAACTGACCATGTCCACCCATTCCTTTTCTGCCCTCAGGATAGAATAATAATGCATCTACTGCTGTTTTCAATTGTTCCAGACTTTCGGCTCTTGGAATCATTATTCCGTCAGCTCCCATATCAATTGCTTTTGCAATAAGATGGTATTCTGAATCCTGTGCTCTTACGAATGAAGGTAAGCCCATAAGACGGCACACCTGCAAAAGTTCAATTACATTCTGTGTGTCAAACACGCCGTGTTCTGCATCAAAAAGTACAAAATCAAGTTCATCACAGTTCATTTGCTGTAAAATTATAGGACTTTTTATCATAAGCATCGTTGTTCCTATAACCTTTTCTCTGTTTTGCAATTTTTCTGCAAGTCTTGTGTATTTATTCATCTTTTTTCGACTCCTTTTCTTTTCTGTTTGTATTTAATTGCAATACACTATTATACAAGATAAATTATACCTTATACTACTTGTTTTGTCAATCATTTTTATCCATATCCATCATAATAATCCCCTCTATCGTTGCCTTTCAACAGCTTTTAGATAGTTGTTATCCTTTTTCTTAAATGAAAATTGAATATCAGTACTTGTATAGATGTTTATCAACATGTAAACAATTGAAAAAGCTATATTGAAAACACCGAGATTGTAAAGCTTATAGAGAAGAAATTTTCGTTTTGTTTTCTTACTTTCCCGCTCTCCCGTAACTTTATATACAACACCGCCCAAAACCAAGCATATCCTTTCAGTCGGTCAACAAGTCCATTTCTTTCCTTATTTCACCTTTTCCTTACTCCCGCAAGTTGCAGAAACAATATATTTCGGTCTTCCTTTAATTTCTTCATAAATACGGGCAACATAATATCCGATAATACCCAGGCTTATCATCATAATACTTCCTATAAATATCAGGATAATTATAACCGTTGTCATACCTTCAATGGCAATACCGCAAATTTTATCTATCAGCGCCCAAACACTGAAAATTGCAGTAATAATAAGCATCATAACGCCAAGCACAGTGACGATTTGCATCGGTGCTGTTGAATATGCAGAAATATTTGAAACAGCATATTTCAAAAGACCTAAGGCGGACCATTTTGATTCACCCTCTAATCTTTCATGAACCTCAAATTCAACCGTTGTTTTGTTAAATCCTACCCAAAAAGAAATTGCTCTGAAGAATCCTTTTCTTTCGGGGATTCTATTTAGTATATCTACAACTTTACGGTCAAGCAGTTTGAAGTCAGAAGCGTTTGACATATCAAATCCTACTACTGAACTGATAATTGAATAAAATTTTCTTGCTGCAAAACCATGCAATTTACTTTCTTTTCCCCGTGATTTTTTTATGCCCTCAACAATTTCATAGCCCTCTTGCCATAGACGATACATATCCACAATTTTCTCAGGAGGATGTTGAAGGTCGCAATCTATTACTACAACTGCATCGCCTTTGGCGCTTGCAAGCCCTGCTGAGATAGCCGCTTCTTTCCCGAAATTTCTTGAAAAATGTAATCCAGATATATTTTTTTCTTTATCGGCTAATTTTTTTACTTTTTTATACGTATTATCTGTAGAGCCATCATCAATAAAAATAATTTCATTGTCAATCTGAGCTTTTTCTAACATCTCCGATATCGTATAATACGCTCTTTCCACGGATAATTCCTCATTATATGCAGGAATAATTACGGACAGCATTTAAACACCCCCTGAATTTTCAGTAAAAACTTTCTCGAGCTGAGCCACCGGCATAGGTCTGTAATAATAATAACCCTGAAGAAAATCACAGCCTGCTTTTATCGCAGCTTCTTCTTGCTCTTTTGTTTCGATACCTTCGCATAATGTCTTAAAACCAATATCCCCGGCAGTACGGATAATATTTTTTAAAATAATAAATCCTGTATCTGTAACTGAATTGTGTGTTATCGTTTTATCAATCTTTACTACCGAAATATCGAGATTTTGCAAATCTTCAAAGGTTGTATATCCGCTCCCAAAATCATCAAGCAATATAGATATACCTTTCCCTTTAAGAAGTGACAGATTATCTATCATTTGCTTTCTTGCATCGTTGGTTATGTTTTTATCCTCTAATATTTCAACCGCCAGACACGAAAAATTCAAATCGTATTTTTGTGCGATGGCTATTATCTTCTCCGCAAACTGTGGTTCGCACAATGTTGATCTCGAAAAATTGATGGTATATTTGTATTGTTCCCTTTGCTTTTTATCATTTGAAATCCATTTGCAATTTTTTTCAAAAATATAATAATCAAACTTATCATTGATTCCAACAGAAACCACCGCAGATAAAAAGCTGCCCGGTGTTAATACACCCTCACTTTCTGAATTTAGGCGGGATAGTACTTCCGCACCTATTATTTTCTTTGTTTTTGCATCTAAAACAGGTTGATATTCAAGAAAAAAGCGATTGTTATCAATTTCTTTTTCTATATTATTTTCTATTTTTATCTTTTTTTCAAGTGCCTTTCCGCCAGATATATTCCACTCCGCGTATGGAACATTTTCATTCTTCGCAAGCAAATATGCCTGTTTGGCACGGCCTATTGCATCATCAAACGATACTTGTGTGCCAAACGCAAAGTATATACCGATTCTGACGTCAACAATATTCAGCGCGCCATGTTTCAGGAGACACTTGTTCAGCTCATCAAAACAATTTTCGATTTTTTTTCGTGCAGTTTCGATATCCCATTTCGAAAGAACAACAAAGTTTTTTTCTCCATATATAGCAATATTACTGTCATCACTGTTTGAAAAATTTTCTAATAAAACTGTCTTTATTTCAGAAAAAACATTCAGGGTTTGATGTGCCGAATAAAGACTTCTGAAATTGTCCAGGGAAACTTTAGCATAGAAAACACTCCTGTCTTCGCGTAACTTCCCGGATTTTTCAAAGATGGTTTCCAATTTACTTATATTTACAAACGTCTTTTCTTCACTGCCGGCAGCAGTTTTTGCTCCTCTTATGGCAAAATAAATACCAATAGTGATAAGAACAATAAAGCAAAAAACCAATATGGTTATGATGATGTATGGGTATTCAAATAGTTGCATACTTATAGCTCCTATACTTTTATTTTGAAAAAGTCGGAAATCCCAAAGTTCCACCGGTTTTCTTAAGTCCTATTTTTTCTGCACTTTCAATACACCTGTGTCCGTCTGTGCGAGCTCTTTTCTTACGCTCGGGGATTTCCTTTGCAAGATACGGTATTCCAAATGAAAGCATCGCCTTTATCAGCTCAGTTCTTGTAATACCTTTTCTTTTGTATTCTGCCAGAATTTCAAACATGGCATAGTTTAAAGCATCTTTGCTAAATGCTTTCGTTTTGCGATTAACAGACTTCAACCATTTGTAAAAATCTAAAAACTTATTGATGTCCGTATTTTCTCTGAAATAAATTCCCTTGATATAAAACTCCTCTTGCTTACCGTTCATAGTTTCAAGAAGTGCTCCATAATAGTTTTTTTGAATTTCAATGACTTCTTTGTGCTGCTTTTCTAAGGTTGTTTCGGTAATTTGTTTATCATGAAGTCTGTATATCATAAGATATTCAGGCATAATCTCCACATCATATCCTGCCATCACAAATCTTGTCCAAAGTTCCATATCTTCGGTACAAGTAAAGTTTTTATCATACAATAGACTTTTAATTGCATCAGCTTTTGCAATAATCCCGGGGTGCAGTATCGGATTTGTAACCAAAAGCAATGCTTTTATGGAATCCTTGTCGCACCTTCCTCCGCATCCTCCAGAAGAGACAACTCCGTTTTTAAGCGTCATAAATCTGCAGGAAGACAAAGCCACATTGGGATTTCTCTCCATGAAGTCATATTGCTTTGCAAGTCTTTCCGGCAAACATATATCATCTGCATCCATTCTTGCAATATATTTACCATGTGCAAATGATATGGCTATGTTAAGGGATGACGGTAACCTCAAATTCACTTCATTATTATGTACTTTTACACGTTCATCACGCTCTTCAAATCTTTTTAATATTTCGTTGGTTCTGTCGGTGGAACAATCATTAATTATAATAAGTTCAAAGTCTTTAAATGTTTGATTCAAGACACTTTCAATGGCTTCGGACAAATAGTCCTCACCATTATACACGCTCATTATTAAGGATATTTTGGGTGCTGTATTCATTTTTTGTCCCCCCTCCTTATACGCTTTAGCTCTTTGCAGAAATACAAAAAGTAAAAAGCCAATCCAAGTCTTTGCTTTTTCATTAAAAATATGGCAATTCGGCTTTTTAAGGTGATTTTTTCAAAATGTGCCTTTTTGATTTCCTCTCTATGCAGAGATTCCAATATGAGTTCCTTTAGCTTTTTGATAGCACTAAAATAATTTCCTTCAGCTGCTGCTGCCAAAATTGCAAAACACATAAAACAAGAATAACGTGAAATCTGCTCATCAAAATCTTTTGGTTTTTCTATGTTTAATCCGCGAAGACCTATAATCACATCTGCTATCTGCGAGATATGATGCGTTGTAAAGTCTGTCGAAATAGAATCATTTCTTATGGTATAAAGATATATGGCTTTTTTGCTCATATAAATTGTTTCTGCCTCCAAAAAACAAGGCACAATACAACTTAAGTCCTCACCTAAAGAAATGGCAGGATTCACATTAAGCTGATGTTTTGTAGCAAGTTCGCGTTTTACTGCCTTTCCCCACAAAAAGTAAAATACGTGATTCATATTTTCATCCAACAAAAGTTTGGGAGAAATATGTTGCTTGATTTCTGCTTTTTTATATAATCCTTCATCGACTACGTCTTCGATTGTATCTCCTGTTTTTCCGTTGATACTGCACTTATAAGAAAAAGATACGATATCTGCACCCGTATCACATATTATTTTATATGCGCTTTCTAACGCATCAGGAAGAATGGCATCATCCCCGTCAAGATGAAATATATATTCTCCGCTTGCTGCTTTTATTCCTGCTTGCCTTGCACTTACCAAACCGCCGTTTTCTTTGTGAATTACTTTTATTCTTATGTCTTTTTCGGAATATTCATCACAAATTGCTCCGCACATATCAGGAGAACCATCATCAACCAATATAAGTTCAAAATCGGTAAATGATTGCAAAAGCACGCTGTCAATGCATCTTCTTATGTATTTTTCAATATTATAAATCGGAACAATCACTGAAAAAAGCATTGCAAAAAACTCCTATCTGTCTCTTAATATCACCATTATCTTTTGAAGCAAAAACAATTTATACTTCATGGTAAAAGCAAATGCCGCCTGTTTTACAGGCAATCTATACCAAGGATATGCTTTTAAAACATTTTGAATTTTCTCCTCAGTGCAAATTTCTTTTAATCTTTTCTTTAGGTAAGAAAATTTTATTTTTTCATTCCTTGCGTGTATAATCTCTTGCGAACACAAAATTCTTCCAAAGCCTTGTATCAATCTATCTAAGTAAAGTTTATATTCATCTTTTTTTACAGTATCTGCAATTCGTTTTTCAATTTCATCCAAAAATACGATACTTTTCTCAAAACGGTCCTTTTTATATGCTTTTGAAAGAGAATCTTCATTACGACAGTAGCAGTAGTATGCTCCAGGGGTCCCAACCGCACTTTCTGCCGCTTTTATGTAGTCAACCATAAACAAGGTATCCTCGGAAAGTATTTCTCTTTCGGACAAGAATCTGATTCCTTTTTCACGAAGCACAGAAGCTTTAAATATATTTTTACATACACTCACGCCATAACGACTGTCATCAGGCTCACTGGGAAGTGCACCAATAACACCTAAAAGAAGCTCTTTCATATCTTCTTTTTTAAACACAGTCTCTTCCCCGAAATATACTTTTCTTTTATCTGTGCCTGCCTCGGAAAACATATTCCCGCCAACAAAGCAAATTCCTGACAAACACAGGTCGGCATCATTCTTTTTTGCCACATTATATAAAGTTTCATACATTGTCATCTCTATATAATCATCAGAGTCCACAAAACCTATGTATTCGCCTGTTGCTGCCTCAATGCCTGAATTTCTTGCAAATCCAAGTCCTCCGTTTTTCTTATGCACAACTTTTATTCTTGAATCTGCTTTTGAAAGTTCATCGCAAAGTATAGCACAGTTTTCCTTTGAACCATCATCAACAATGATTATTTCTATATCTTTAAGAGTTTGGTTCGTTATGGAATCCATACACCTTCTGAGATATTTTTCAGTATTATATACAGGAACAACAATACTTAGTTTAGGCTTTGTCACTTTCTTCACCTCTTGTCTATAAGGTTATTATATTGATGTATTAAGATTTCGGAATACTCCGTGATACCCATTATATTCTTGCCTTTAGTTTCACAGTTTGTTTTAAGTATTTTATAGTATTCTTCATTTTCAAAACATTGTTTTATCGCTGAGGCGATAGACTCAGACGTTGGATTTAAAGCCAACACACCGGTTTCCCCGTCCTCTACAAGTTCTGCCATTCCGCCGTAGTTCATAGTTACCACAGGAACGCCCATAGAATGAGCCTCCAATATTGATAAAGGATTGTTTTCATAACATACTGACGGAGCGATAAGAAGCTTGGCGTTTGCCATCAGTTCGGTCAGTTCTTTTCCTGTAACAAACCCTTTCAATGTGAGATTTGGGATATCTTTCAAAACCTCATCATCAGGGCCGTTGCCTGCTACGACAAAGCTAATGTCAGGCAAGAGCTTGGCGGTATTTGCCAGAAGTTCGACACCTTTTTCCTTTGAAAGTCTGCCAACAAAAACAACATAAGGATTTTCACAGTCTGTTTTAGTTGATATACTATTCTTTTCAATAAAATTATGTATTGTAAAGGTTTTTCCGGAATAAATATCCGAAGCACCTAAAAGCTTATTTTCCAAAAATCTGCTCGGACATATAAACAAATCAACCTTTTTATATGTTTTCAAAAATGAATAAAATTCCGCTTCAATTACACCTAAAAGACTTTTGATTTTTGAATTATGAATACAACTATATTTCAGGCAATTCCATTTTGAGCCTTTTATACATCTGTCGCAGGGTTTTGCTTCATTGAAGCTATACAAAAGATGATTCGGGCAAATCATTTGATAGTCATGAACTGTTTGCACCAGTGGGATATTTCTCTTTTTCACCGCATAGATAATTGATGGCGTAAGCTGAAAGTTGATGTTATTCATATGAACAATATCAGGCTTAAAAGAATCCAAAACTTTGCCGATTTTCTTGTGTGCTTCCCTTGAGTATATTATTTTGAACGGATAGAGAAATCTTGACAAACCTTTAGAGTGAAAATCCATGTTGGTTGTATAAAGCCCTAAAGAATTTCCTACCGTATTTTTTTCATCATACATACCGAAATATTCAACTTCGTGTCCCTGGGATTTAAGTTCCTCTGAAAGCTTTAACATATAGCTCTCGCTTCCGCCCCGTGGGTAAAGAAATTTATTCACCATCAATATCTTCATAATATTGTTCCGTCCTCTGTTTCTTTGTTAGCATCTGAAATATATCCAAACATTTTTGTTTCGCATGTTCTGACATTTTCGTCAAAGCCGTGTCCAATCATTATGATAGCAAGCACCGTTGTAAGAAGCGGATAGTTCATAGTGTTGTCGGTTGATGAAACGATAACCAGGTAAATGCTTAGTGCAAGAGCAATAATACCATTTTCAACCTTGCCTTTTGAACCGAAATAACATACTCTGACTAAAGTCATAGAAACAAGCCATAAGATATATCCCCAAAAACCAAGATCTATAAAATACTGCAGAAAATCGTTATGAACCGATGAAACACCGACATTCATATTTGTGCTTAACTGATATGTCAAGAATCCGATTCCGTTACCCAGGAAATCAGGCGAAAACTCATAGAACTTATCCACCGCATTGTAAATAATAACACGACCGTTTGTATCTATTCCTGCCTTTTCCAAATGCGCAAAAACATCCATTTTTATAATTGCAATATATCCTATAAGAATCGCTACCAATATAACAGAAAAAATCACGTTAAGTCGAATAGCTGTATCTTTTTTGAATTTTGCGACCAAGTTAAGCATCCAACCAAAAGCCAGAGCAACTACAATAGCGATAATACCAATTCTTTTGAATGATGTCAGAAAACAAAATATGCTGAGTCCAAGTAAGATAAAAAATACAATATTTTTCTTTGGCTTTAAGAGCATATATACGAGATAGGCACCAAGACAAAATGCAAGTTCATGAATTTCTGCCTGAACAATAATATCTCCTGTTTCGGCCGCAAAAGTCATAACAAGAGTTACAAATTCTGAAAAGAAGTTTCCGATTCCATTTTGTACTATAATCGTAAAAATTATCAAAATATTGGAAATAAGAATTGCAACCAGGTTATACCAGATACCTTTTTCGCCGAACACATACAAAAATGCAACTGCCACAAGGGTAAATGAAAGCATATTGCTATATACAAAAGCACCTGACAAACCTCTTGAAATAACCGCAGTATCAACCTGCTCCATAAACCATATAAAAAGAGATACGAGGATTGTTATAATAAGCGGTATGCAATATACAACTGTTGACTTAATGGAAGAAGCACCTCTTGCAATATTAGGCTTATATAAAAAAGCGAAAAAAGTCGATACTAAAAGAACAAGGGCAAATGCATGACGGTATGTAATAAACAATCCAAGGTTAATTACTTCTGTAATAAAATAGTACATAAGTACCGCAACTGCCATAAAGTAAACCTTAAATGTTGTTTGCAAAAATTTATTTTCCATAGTTCATTTGCCCTCCTTTCGTGTTTTTATTCAGTAAAAATTTCCTTTTTCATCGCATCAGAAACATATTCTTTTTTACTTCTTATTGTCTCTGAAAGCAGTTTTCTTGCTGTTTGATTTTCCTTAAATGTTTCCGCAATACCAACCTTATATTCTATTCTGATATCCTTATAATTTTCACGGTCATCAAGCCTTAACTGGAACAATCTCATTATATCTTCAACAGTAATATAATCCGTTTCCTTCGCTAAAATTACAAAGCTTCCATTTCCGTTATAAACAAACTCTGCATCTGTTTTTCCAAAAGCTTCTTTTAAGTAGCCTGTAAACATCTTTATGATGTCATCGCCTACCTGACGGGTATTCTCGGTATTTATTGCCACAAGGTTTGCTATATCAACCATACAATACACCGTACCGTCATCTAAAAGTTTTTTATCCATAGATTTCAAATACTTATCAAAGTATGCGCGATTATTAAGCTCTGTAAGATGGTCTGTGTAGAAAATATAATGTATAATGTCACCCATTCTTCCTATTACAATCGCACCGCCGCAGCAAAGGATTATCAGGAAGAAAAATGCAATCAATGTATATAAGTTTACATTAACACTCGGCTTAACTGAAGCGGAAGACAACACCGAAATGTAGCTTGCTCCAAGATATTCGTTGTATTCCTCATTGGTTTTCATAGATTTGGAGTATAATTCACCCAAATCAGTAACAAGTGCTTTGATCTCCTCTTCAATTTCACTCTTAATCTGTTCATAATTTTCATTATGTAACTGCGAGCAAGTCTGACCCGATGCCTGACACTCATTATTTCCGCATGCTCCGGTGCATTTTTGGAATGTGTCTATAACATACTGACAATATGCAGAATCAATAACCGAATGCTCTCTCTTTTCATTGTGGTCACGCCAAGCATATATAAGCTCATCATATGTTACAGTCTGATCTCCGGGTGCATAGGAGCCTGTCAAATTGCGATCATGCACACTATCAAGAATATACTCATAAGTAATATTTGTATTTCCTGATTCTCTCATTTTTTCCACATAAGCATCAATAACCGCAACGGTATCTTTTACAATATTTTCTTCTTTTGTGTTTAATATATTGTTGTTATCAATTCTTGTTGTGTAGTCTGAAATCAGTACTGTTTTATTCTTGGTTATCTGATATTTATATATCTTTGAAAACAGTGCAGAAAGTTTAACATGTCTTATATAACTGAATTCATCTGCCAAATCGCTAAAAGATACACCTGTCTTTGTTGATCTGTAATAAGGGTTCTGTTCCATACGCTGATACAATGTAGTGAGCGTTTCATCAATACCCGTATCTATCATTTCCACCATTTCAATGTAGTCATAGTTTTCTCTTTCTATATTTTCTATGACATTTTTTGCAGGAGCAACATTAACATATTTTTGACTGTATTCTGCAAAATACACATCTTATGTTTCATCAAGAATAGTTCTCGCAAAATCTGTACCTTCGTTATTTGTAGCTGTAAAAGAAACAATATATGTGCTCGGTTCATAAACATATTCTTCGCCTTCTTCAAGCTTTGCCTCTTTTTGTGCAACCTTATCTTCATCCGGAATCGGTGTTATAGATATTCTTGATATCAGACTGTCTACCGAATAAACACCTGTAAGTCCCATTCTGTCAACAACTTTTGACATTACAGCCGATGATTTGATTTCATTAACATCAAGTTTTGAACCTGTTGGTGTAAGTCCTTGCTCTGCCGCAGGATCATTGTAATGAATAACTTCCGAAGCAACAAATGTGTTGGAATTCTTAAGTTTGAAATTTATTGCATAAGTTGCTAAAACACAAAAAATTACAATGATAGGCAGAATCTTTTTTAAATATCTCATAATCTGAAAA
>JAZOVJ010000027.1:0-28586 GCA_045658645.1 Clostridia bacterium
GTGGCTCAAAGAAAAGTACTCCGTTTGCTGCTCAGACAGCAGCAGAAACAGCAGCAAAGATGCGGATGCCGCAAGATGCGGAGCGGATGCTGCTTATAATATAAAAATTGTGAGATTTATACTAGTGGAGGTGTAATAATGGCTAGAATAGCAGGTGTTGACTTACCAAGAGAAAAAAGAGTTGAAATCGGTTTGACTTATATCTACGGTATCGGTCTAAAGACATCACAGAAACTACTCAGGGAAAACAATATTAACCCTGATACAAGAGTTAAGGATTTAACTGAAGACGAAGTTAATAAGCTAAGAGAAGCAATTGGCGAAAACTACACTGTTGAAGGTGAGTTGAAGACACAGATTTCTCTTGACATTAAGAGACTTATGGAAATTGGTTGTTACAGAGGTGTTCGTCACAGAAAGGGTCTTCCTGTACGTGGACAGAACACAAAGAACAACGCAAGAACAAGAAAAGGTCCAGCCAGAACAATGGCTAATAAAAAGAAGTAAAGGAGGTACTAAGCAATGGCTAAAGTGGCAAAGAGAACTACACGTGCTAAGCGTGTTAAGAAGAACATTGAAAAGGGAGCAGCTCATATTCGCTCAACTTTCAATAACACAATCGTTACTATCACTGACGTAAACGGTAACGCACTTTCTTGGGCATCAGCTGGTGGCTTAGGCTTCCGTGGCTCAAAGAAAAGTACTCCGTTTGCTGCTCAGACAGCAGCAGAAACAGCAGCAAAGGCTGCTATGGAGCACGGACTCAAAACTGTTGAAGTTTACGTAAAGGGTCCTGGTGCAGGTCGTGAAGCTGCAATCCGTGCACTTCAGGCTGCAGGTCTTGAGGTTACAATGATTAAGGACGTAACTCCAATTCCTCACAACGGCTGCAGACCGCCTAAGAGAAGAAGAGTCTGATTTATCATTGTAATTAAGAGTAAAAGGAGGAAATTAAGATGGCTAGAAATATGCAACCAATTCTAAAGAGATGCAGAACTTTAGGAATTGAGCCTGCTGTTTTGGGTGTTCACAAGTCTTCAAAGATGAACCCAAACAAGAGCAGAAAGAAGCAGTCCGAGTATGGTTTGCAGTTAAATGAAAAGCAGAAGGTTAAGTTTATATACGGCGTATTGGAGAAGCAGTTCAGAAAGTACTACGTAATGGCTACCAAGAAGCACGGAATCACAGGTGAAGAACTACTATCAATCCTTGAAACAAGACTTGATAACGTAGTTTTCAGATTAGGACTTGCTAACACAAGAAGAGAAGCAAGACAGATCGTAAATCACGGTCACATTCTTGTAAACGGCAAAAAAGTTGACATTCCGTCATATATCGTAAAGACTGGTGACACAATTGCACTTCGCGAGAAGAGCAAGGCTTCACAGAGAATGAAGGATATCGCTGAAGCGAATGCTTCAAGAGCTGTACCGAAGTGGTTAGACATGGATAAGAATGCGCAGGCTGGTAAGGTTATTGCGCTTCCTACACGTGAAGACATCGATTACGAAGTTGAGGAACATCTAATCGTCGAGTTGTATTCTAAGTAATAAATGTTTTCACCCTCGGTAAGTGGATAAATACTTGAATATGTGAAGGAGGGTTCAATACGATGATAGAAATGGAAAAACCCAATATAGAATGTAAGGTATTGACAGGAGATTACGGTGAGTTCGTAGTTACACCATTAGAACGTGGATATGCAACTACAATCGGTAACTCACTTCGCAGAATTTTGCTTTCATCACTTCCTGGTGCTGCGGCAACTTCTGTAAAGATTGACGGCGTACAGCATGAATTTTCAACAGTACCCGGCGTTAAAGAAGATGTTACAGAAATTATAATGAACATCAAAAAGCTTGCAATTAAATTACATTCTGATTCACCAAAGACAGTTGTTATTGAAGCAAAGGGTGCCGGTGAAGTTACAGCTGCAGACATCAAGGCTGACGCTGAAGTTGAAATCTTCAATCCGGAACTTCATATTGCAACTCTTAATGAGGATGCAAGACTATATATGGAAATCACTATTGCTAAGGGAAGAGGATATGTTTCTGCAGAAAAGAACAAGCAGATGATGCAGCCACCGGTTGGCGTTATTCCTGTAGATTCAATCTTCACACCTGTTAAAAAGGTGAACTATACTGTTGAAAATACGCGTGTAGGAAGCAACACAGACAGAGAAAAGCTGACTGTTGAAGTTACTACAAATGCGACAACAAAGCCTGATGAGGCTGTAAGTTTAGCAGCAAAGATTATGAACGACCTTTTGGTACTTTTCGTTGATTTGTCAGAAGAGGCAAAGAATACTGAAATAGTACGTGAAAAGGAAGAAAGCCAGAAGGTAAAGGTTCTTGAAATGACTATTGAAGACCTTGACCTATCAGTTCGTTCATACAATTGTTTAAAGCGTGCAGGTATCAACACTGTTGAAGACCTTGCAAACAAGTCAGAAGAGGAAATGATGAAAGTCAGAAACCTTGGAAGAAAGTCGCTTGACGAAGTTAAGCAGAAGCTACACGCTTTAGACCTTGCTCTAAAAGAAGAAGAAGACTAATATTGCCGGATAGAAAAGGAGGAATTGTTAATGGGTACAAGAAAATTAAATCTTCCTACAGACCAGAGAATGGCACTTTTGAGAAACTTGGTAACAAGCTTTCTTGAAAACGGAAGAGTTGAAACAACATTAACAAGAGCTAAAGAAGCTCAGAGTTTGGCTGAAAAGATGATTACTCTTGGTAAGACAAACACATTGCACTCTCGCCGTCAGGCATTGGAGTTTATCACAAAGGAAGACGTAGTAACAAAGCTCTTCGCTGAAATTGCTCCTAAGTATGCTGATAGAAACGGTGGCTATACAAGAATTATGCAGACAGGCCCACGCCGTGGTGACGCTGCTCCAATGGCTATTCTTGAGTTAGTGTAAAAATAAAAATTAAACTGCAGACACATTTGTGCCTGCAGTTTTTTTAAGTAAAAGGACATACGATTTTTTCGTATGTCCTTTTCGTTTTCCTTTATTGAATCTTTTAAATATCTGATTTAAAAGTCCCGGTATTCTATCATTACAAAATAGGGAAAGTTGTACGACCCGCCGTATGCGCCATAAAAATCCGAGCCATTCATAAAAGGAAACACGTAAAGTTTTTTAGCCTTCTTAACATTTTCGTCATCTGATAGTGAAAAGAGGTTTAAAACTTTAACCATATTTATTTAATTTTGTTTTCGTAGTCTTCAACCATCTTCTTAACCATCTGACCGCCGATTGAACCAGCCTGTCTTGATGTTAGGTCTCCGTTGTATCCTTGCTTTAGGTTTACGCCAACTTCATTGGCAGCTTCCATCTTGAATCTTTCCATAGCTTCTTTAGCTTCAGGAACATTGATTTTTGATCTTGACATTTTTTCTTCCTCCATACAATTTTGTTTTTAACAATATATCTAAAGTAGCCAATTCTTTCGGCTACAATGGTATTTTGTGATTTTGCCATTAAATTATAACTAAAAGATTTTTCCAAAAAAAACGTAATTTTTGACAAAATTTTTGAGGCAAGAAAAGAGCCTTACAGAATCTTTTCTGTAAGGCTTTTAATTTCATCCTGTATATCTTCTATTGTACGTATTTCGCCGTTTTCTACACATAAAACGTGTTCCCAACCAAACTTTTCCGATACATACTTAGCGTTTTCGTAGCTTTTCTCAAGGTATGAAAAATCGCTTTCGTGTATGTCAAGCTTGGCATCGCCCGAAAACTTATTGTCCCGTCCTTCCATAAGCTTCCTGCCGTATTCAGGCGGCATATCAAGGAAGATTGTAACGTCAGGCTTTGGGAGTTTATAAAGATTAAACTCAAAATCGAAAAGCCAGTCAAGAAACTTTTCCTTTTCGGCTAAATCTTCGATTTTTCCTGCCTGATGTATCATATTGGAAGAAACATATCGGTCTGCTACAATTATAGTGTCAGGGTCAAGAAAGTCCTTTTGCCAGTCGCATCTGAATGATGCAAAGCGGTCTGCGGCAAAAAGGGTTGAAGCACAGTATGCATCAACATCGTCCGCAGTTTTTCCAAGTTCGCCTGACAGGTACATTTTCACAAGTGCAGAGGTCGGACTTTCATATCTTGGGAAAGAAAGCCTACGCACCTTGTAGCCTGATTTTTCTAAATGTGCAGCTAAAAGCTCGGTATGTGTTTGCTTTCCGCTGGCGTCAACGCCGTCAATTGCGATTAGTTTCCCCATTATTCCTCGTCCTCTCTGTAGCGTTTTCCTTTAAAAATTACTGTAAGTGCAAATTTTGGAAGTGCCAGCATGCGGAAGAAACGCTTTGGTTCTTTTATCAGGCGGTATAGCCATTCAAAGCCTAAATCGCACCAGATTTCAGGTGCTCGCTCTGCTGTTCCTGCAAGAACGTCCAAAGTTCCGCCAACGCCCATCATAACGTGGCAGTTAAGCTTTGAACGGTTTTCAAAAATCCAGTTTTCCTGCTTTGGAGCGCCAAGGCAAACAAAAACCAAATCAGCACCGCTTTGGTTTATGTCGTCAATAATTGAGTCATTTTCTTCGGGAGTAAAATATCCGTCACGCATTCCTACAATATTTAAAAGCGGGTATTCCTGCTTCAAGTTTTCCGCAGCCATTTCTGCAACGCCGGGCTTTCCGCCGAAAAGATAAAGTCTGTGTCCTGACTGTGAAATTTTATCAAGAACACCGCAGGAAACATCAAAGCCTGCAACACGTTCAGGAACGGAATTTCCAAGAATTTTTGATGCATACACAACGCCGATTCCGTCAGCGGTTAAAAGGTCAGCAGAATTCAAAATCCCACAGAAATTTTCGTCTTTGTATGCCATCAAAATTATTTCGGAATTTGGAGTAAATACTGTATGATTTCCAGGCTCGTTAAGCATTTTCATAATGCGTTCCACAGCCTCGTCATAATTAACTTTATCCACGTTTACCCCTAAAATATTAGTCTTTTCCATAAATACCTCCATTAAAACAATGAAATTTGTGTATCCTCGCTTCGAAGGAATGAACCTGCGGCAGGAATATTTCTTGCTTTGTAATGTTTTATGTTATCGAGTCCGCTCTCGGTTGCAAGACAAGCACGAACAAGCTTTGCGCCCTTTTTGGTCATCTTCATAACCTGAACACCTTGGGTTGATTTTGTAGACTTTAACGGAATCAGTGCGGTGTCTACCGAAATCACCTTGTTATTGTCAGCAAATGCCACAATGTCGGTGTCCTCTAAAAGACGTATGATACTGCATATTTCGGACTTATCCGAATATGCATTGATAAGTTTTTTACGGTTTGATTTTGTCTGGTAGTTTTCAAGCTCTACCTTTGCCATTTTACCGTTTGCAAATGCAAACAGAACGAAACCTGAATATGTGTCGCAAGCAACGGCATAAAGGAATTTTTCGCCCGCTTCGAAGCCTAAAAGACCAGGTACGTATTCACCAAGGCTGCTTACCTTTGAGTCAGGAATGTCATAAGCATAAGCCTTATATACTGTGGCTTTATCGGTAAAGAACATAAGCTCGCACTTGTTTGAGGTTTCGATTGTCTGAATAACCTCGTCACCCTCTTTCAGCTTATGCTCGGATGTGGTTGAACGAAGTGAAACAGCAGAAACCTTTTTAACGTATCCGTCACGGGTCACAAACAGTGTAAGAGGGTAGTCGTCAATGAAGTTAGACTCATTATATTCCGCAACTTCTGCATTTTCAATAATCTTTGTTTTTCTTTCCTTGCCGTACTTTTTAGCTATTGCATCAAGCTGTTTTGCAATAAGCTTTTTGATTTCCTTGTCACTTGAAATTATTCGGTTAAGCTCATCAATTTCTTCAATCAAGCGCTCAATTTCGGCAGTACGGTTTAAAATGTATTCCTTATTTAAATTACGAAGCTTTATTTCCGCGATGTATTCAGCCTGAACCTTGTCGATTGAGAAGCCGGACATCAGGTTAGGGATAACGTCAGATTCCAGCTCTGTGTGGCGGATAATTGAGATTGCTTTGTCAATATCCATAAGGATTTTCTTAAGACCTGTTAAAAGATGCAGTTTTTCTGACTTTTTATCAATATCAAACTTAAGTGCATTCTTTATACAGCCCATACGGAAGTTGACCCACTCACCGATTATATCACGAACGCCCAAAACTCTTGGAATGTTGTCAATCAGGATATTGAAGTTGCAGGCGAAGCTGTCCTCTAAAGGTGTCAGCTTATAAAGCTTAAGCATCAAAGCGTCAGGGTCGGTGCCTCGCTTTAAGTCAAATGTCAGTTTAAAGCCATTAAGACCGGTTTCGTCACGGGCATCGGAAATTTCCTTTAGCTTATTTGCTTTAACCAGCTCCATAACTTTTGAAAGTATTGCTTCAACGGTAGTTGAGTATGGAATTTCCTTTATTTCAATACAGTTATTTTCCTTGTCGTATTCATAAACGGCACGCATTTTGAAACTGCCTCTGCCTGTTTCATAAATTTCGCGCATCTGGTCCTGATTATATAGAAGTTCAGCACCCAAAGGGAAGTCCGGCGCAGGCATAAGCTCCAGTATGTCACACTTTGGATTCTTCATATAGGCAATAGTTGCGGCGCAAACTTCCTTTAGGTTAAAGGAGCAGATGTTACTTGCCATACCAACCGCAATTCCCTGATTAGGGTTAACCAGAATGTTCGGGAAGGAAACGGGAAGAAGCGTCGGCTCCTGCATTTCGCCGTCATAGTTATCAACAAACTTTACAGTGTTCTTGTTTATGTCGCCAAAAAGCTCCTGACAGATTGGTGCAAGACGCACCTCTGTGTAACGTGATGCAGCATACGCCATATCACGTGAATACTGCTTACCGAAGTTACCCTGAGAATCCACAAGGGGATGCAAAAGAGCTTCGTTGCCTTCAGTTAAGCGTACCATTGTTTCATAGATAGCACTGTCGCCGTGTGGGTTTAATTTCATTGTCTGTCCCACAACGTTTGCGGATTTTGTCAGCTTCCCGCCTAAAAGCCCCATCTTATACATGGTATAAAGAAGCTTTCTGTGTGCAGGTTTTAAGCCGTCAATTTCCGGAATGGCACGGGACACTATTACGCTCATTGCATAAGGCATATAGTTCTTTTCAAGAGTATCTGTAATAAGCTCTTCGGCGATCGGTGCCGGAATGTAGCTTTCTTCAATTTGTTTTTTCTTTTTAGCCAAAATCCGTCACCTCCTTAGCTTAAATCAAGCATTTCCATATATAAATGCCCGTTTTGTGCAATGTGTTCTTTCCTTTCCTGCAGGTTGTCGCCCAAAAGAACATCAAACACCTGTGCGGTTCTTGACGCACTTTCAGGAGTTATCCTGATAAGGCGTCTTGTTGCAGGGTGCATTGTGGTCAAGCTCATCATTTCAGGCTGGTTTTCACCAAGACCCTTGCTTCGCTTGATGTCATAGTCACCCTTTGAAAGACCGTCCTCTGTGAGTTTTGCTAAAATCTGCTCCTTTTCGCCGTCTGTATAGGCAAAAAGCTTTTCTCCTTTACGCTTTGTTTTTTCGATAGAAATTTCATAAAGCGGTGATTCTGCAATATAAACCTTGCCAAGCTCGATAAGGCTTGGAACAAGGCGGTAAATCATTGTAAGAACAAGTGTTCTTATCTGGAAACCGTCCACGTCAGCATCGGTACATATTATGACTTTATCCCAACGCAGATTGTCGATGTTAAATTCCTCAATGCCTTTTATATGTTTTGTTTTGATTTCAATACCACAACCTAAAACTTTCAAAAGGTCAAGGATAACATCGCTTTTGAAAATTTTTGAATAGTCAGCCTTTAAGCAGTTCAGGATTTTACCTCGAATAGGCATAATCGCCTGGAAGTTAGGGTCACGGGCAAGCTTACAGGAACCAAGAGCAGAGTCGCCCTCTACAATGTAAACTTCACGCTTCGCCACGTCTTTTGAACGGCAGTCAACAAACTTTTCAACTCGGTTTGTAATATCCATTGTGCCGGTGAGCTTTTTCTTGGTGTCAATTCGCACCTTTTCCGCGTTTTCACGGCTACGCTTGTTGATTAAAACCTGATTTGCGATTTTTTCTGCATCGGTTTTATTTTCTATAAAGTAAACTTCAAGCTGATGACGCAAAAACTCTGTCATCGCATCCTGAATAAATTTGTTGTTTATAGCTTTTTTGGTCTGGTTTTCGTAGCTTGTCTGTGTTGAGAATGAGTTGATAACAAGAGCCAGACAGTCGGAAACGTCAGTAAAGGTAATTCGGGACTCGGTCTTGTTATACTTTCCGCTTTGCTTCAGGTATTGGTCAATGGCAAAAACAAAGGCATTCTTAACAGCCTTATCAGGCGAACCGCCGTGCTCAAGCCAACTTGAGTTGTGGTAATATTCCAAAAGGTTTACCTTTGAAGAGAAACAGAATGCAATCTGCATCTTTACCTTATATTCAGGCTTGTCCTCACGGTCACGGCCGACACGCTCTGCGTCCCACACTTCAGTTGTGGTAAATCCGTCTTCGCCTACGTGGTCATTCAAGTAGTCAACAATACCGTTTTCGTAGTAATACTCAAAAAGCTGTGTCCCCTCATCAGTTTCATTATAAAGAACAAAGCGTATTCCCGCATTGGTCATTGCCTGCTTTTTCAAAACGTCCTGATAGTATTCAACAGGAATGTTTATGTCAGTAAAAACCTCCATGTCCGGCTTCCACTTAATTGTGGTACCGGTCTTGTTTGAATTCACAGGTACGCTTGTCAGCCCGCCAACGTTTTCGCCTTTTTCAAAGTGAAGATTGTAGCGGGTTTTGTCACGGACAACTTCAACGTCCATATACTCGGCAGAGTACTGTGTTGCACAGGCGCCAAGCCCGTTCAAACCAAGACTGTATTCATACATACCGCCTGAGTTGTTGTTATATTTTCCGCCGGCATAAAGCTCACAGAAAACAAGTTCCCAGTTATATCTTTCTTCCTTTTTATTATAATCGACAGGGATACCTCGGCCATAGTCACGTACCTCGATACTGCCGTCACGAAATCGCGTTATTTCAATAATGTTACCGTAGCCCTCACGAGCTTCGTCAATAGAGTTTGACAGAATTTCAAAGAAGGAATGCTCGCATCCCTCAAGCCCGTCTGAACCAAATATAACAGCAGGGCGCTTACGAACTCGGTCGGCGCCTTTGAGGCTTTGAATACTTTGATTTCCGTACTCTTCCTTTTTCTTTGGCATACTATTTTCCTTTCTAACTATATATAGATTTAAAATAGGCACTTTACCTTCTTATTATACTACACTTAGTAGATTTTGTCAAATTTAGGGCAGGATATTGTATTTGTTTTTGAAATGTGGTAAAATAGAACATATAAATGTCGGCTTTTTCTATTATTTTGCCGACAAATGAGAGGATTATAACTATGAATTCAGCCTATATATACCTACAGATTTACAGACTTTTTGATAATACCACTCCGCTTAAATTTGATTGCGGAAAGCTTTGTAACAGTGCGTGTTGCCAGGGCGATGAGTCAGGGATGTATCTGTTCCCGGGAGAAGACAGCGTTTATCGTCTTTTAAACTGTAGCTGGGCAAAGATTGAAAAATCGGATTTTACATATAGTTATAACGGAAAAACGAAGAATGTACCGCTTTTGGTGTGTAAAGGCAGTTGCGACCGGTATGAACGTCCGCTTGCATGCCGTATATTCCCGCTGACGCCGTATCTTGATAAGGACGGAAAGCTTCAGGTTATAATGGACCCGAGAGCTAAATCTGTTTGCCCGATTGCTAAGGAACTTGATATGGACGAGCTTCCTGAAGCTTTTTCAAATCGTGTTAAAAAAGCGTTTTTACCGCTTATGAAAAACGGTGAATTCCGTGAATTTATGAAAACATACTCAGAATATTTAGACGAATTCAGAAAATTTTTTTGATAGATAAAGTTGTAGGGCAGGGACTTGATCATGCCGAAAACTGAACTGTGTTGAATGGAAAACTTATATTTGCTATAAGGATGTGATTTTTATTATACTGATAATAGCGGAAAAACCAAGCCTTGCAAGAAATATAGCATCTTCACTTGGAAAGATGCGAAAAGGTGACGGTTTTTTGGCAGATGATAAATATATTGTCACCTGGGCGTTCGGGCATTTGTTTTCCCTTGCAGATATTGAGGAATATACCCCAAACCCTGACGGAAGATGGAGCTTGAAGAACATTCCGTGCTTTCCTGAAATGTTTCAGTTTCAATTAAAAAAGGGGAAAGACGGAGCTGTAGATTCGGGAGTTCGGCATCAGTTTGAAGTGATAAAGAGTCTTTGCCAAAGGGAAGACGTTACCACTATTGTTAACGCAGGCGATGCTGACCGTGAGGGTGAAATTATAATAAGAATAATTGTGGAAAAGGCAGGGGTTTCGGGAAAGGCTTTTAAAAGGCTCTGGCTTCCTGACCAGACGCCTCAGACCATAAACCGTGCAATCGGCGAAATGAAAGATGAAACGGAATACGAAAACCTTGCAAACGAGGGTCTTGCACGTACATATATGGACTGGCTTTACGGCGTTAACCTGACCCGTTATGCTACCTTGAAATCGGGGAAACTTCTTCGTGTCGGAAGAGTTATTGTACCGATTGTAAAGGCGATTTATGACCGTGATATGCAAATCCGTAACTTTAAGCCTGATATTTACTATGCCATAGTTTCCAAAGCAGAAACAAAAGGCGAAGAAATTGAGCTTCAAAGCAAGGAAAAGTTTGAGAAAAATAAGCTGGCTCAGGCAGAAGAACTTTGCAAAAAATATAACAGCGAAACGGCGGTTGTGGTTGATAAAAAGAAGAAAAAGGATACGATTAATCCCGGAAAGCTTTATTCTTTGACAAAGCTTCAGAATGTTCTTGGAAAGAAGTACAAGATGTCTATGGAGGATAGCTTAAAAATCCTTCAGGGGCTTTATGAAAAGGGGTATGTTACCTACCCGAGAACCAACTCTGAGTACCTTGCCACTGCCGAGCAGGACAAGGTTAAGGCAATCATTGAGGGAGTTAAAAAGCTGGGGTACCCCGTCGAGTTCAAATTTAAAAAAACTATTTTTGACGATAAGAAAATTGAGTCACACTCGGCGTTGACGCCAACATACAAAATACCGCAAAAGGATGCATTATCCGAGGATGAATATAAGGTGTATTCTACCGTTATGCGTAGGTTTGCAGCGGTGTTTTGCAGCGAGGAATGTATTGCCGAGAAGAATGAAATAAAAATTAAGGTTGGGGATTTAGAGGAGTTCACCTTAAAGGGAACTGTAATTCTGCAAAAAGGCTGGACAAAGTACGATGACTACAACAAAAAAGATAAAATCCTGCCGCCGCTTGAGGTTGGTGATGTTGTGAACACGGCTTTCAGCCCAACTGAAAAAGAAACTTCTCCGCCAAAGCATTACACAATAGAAACTCTTAATAACTACTTGAAAAATCCGTTTAAAGAGGACAAGCAGAACATTGAAAATGAGGACGATGAGGAAGAGTACCGTGCAATTTTTGAGGGATTGGAACTTGGAACGGAGGCCACAAGAACGGGGATTATTGACAATGCCCGAAAGAGTGGATACATTCAGCTTAAAAAGGACGTTTATACAATTCTGCCTGACGGTGAGTTTTTGATTGAAGCGCTTTTGAGAATGAACATAAGTATGGACAAGTATAAGACTTCCGAGCTTGGTAAGGCTTTGAAAAAGGTGTACCGAGGTGAGTTCGGAATTCGTGACAGTATTGCGCTTGCGGTTCGTGAAATAAGCGAAGTTTTTAATAACAGTCCGCAAAATCCTGAGGTGGACACCAATGACGGATTTATAGGAGATGTTGTCGGAAAGTGCCCTGTCTGCGGAAAGGACGTTGTAAGAACCCGATATGGCTATGGTTGTTCTGGGTATAAAGAGGGGTGTAAATTCTCGGTTAACAACGTGATTTGCGGACGTGTCATTTCCCTTAGCAATATGAAAATGCTTTTAGAAACAGGAAAAACCTCAAAGATAGAGGGGTTTGTTTCAAAAAGAACGGGGAATACCTTCTCGGCACAGTTAAAACTTGAAAACGGAAAAGCGGTGTTTGACTTTTAGGGTCAAACACCTTTTTTTGTTTGAAACAGAATAATATATATGTGATTGACAATAACATAGAGTAGGGGATTTTCGATTGACACTTTCCATAATTTGTGGTATTCTATAAGGTAATGGGAAGGAATCACGAAAGGGAAATATAATGAGCGAAAATAATAAAAAACCAAATAATACAAATAAATCACCGATAATATTTTTTATTATCGTATCTTTAGTACTTACGGTAGGACTCAACTATCTTCTGAACTTTTTAACTGCTCCGCCGAAACAGGAGATTTATTATAACGACTTCATTCAGATGGTAAAAGACGACAAGGTGGAGAGCGTTGAAATTCAGGAAGAACGCATTGTTATTTACCAGAAGGACCAGAAAAAACCTGAAGAGGAAACTGTGGCATCTTTATATATGAGTATGCTGTATCCTGAGAGCAGAACGGAATATTATACAGGAAGAGTGGACGATGAGAACCTTGTTGCATTCCTGACGGAGCACGGCGTTAAGTTCCACAAAACTGTTGTTGAACGTAATATTTTTATGGAATTTTTGCTATCCTGGATACTTCCAGTTCTTATGATATACCTTTTCTTCGGGCTTATTATGAGGTCTATGGGCAAGAAAATGGGCGGTGGCGGAATTATGGGAATCGGCCAGTCTAACGCCAAGATGTATATGGAAAATAAGACAGGCGTAACCTTTGCCGATGTTGCAGGACAAAGCGAGGCGAAAGAGTCTTTAGATGAAATTGTCGATTTTCTTCATAATCCTGCAAAGTATATGGCAATCGGCGCAAAACAGCCAAAGGGCGCGCTTCTGGTTGGACCTCCGGGAACGGGTAAGACTTTGCTTGCAAAGGCAGTTGCGGGTGAAGCGAATGTTCCGTTCTTCTCGATTTCGGGTTCTGATTTCGTGGAAATGTTTGTGGGCGTTGGTGCATCACGAGTACGTGACCTGTTTAAGCAGGCGTCTCAGAAAGCACCGTGTATCATATTTATTGACGAAATTGATGCTATCGGTAAAAGCCGTGACAATCAGTTCGGCGGAAATGATGAGCGTGAGCAGACACTAAACCAGCTTCTGTCCGAAATGGACGGCTTTGATTCTTCAAAGGGCGTTGTTATCCTTGCAGCAACAAATCGACCTGAAATTTTGGATAAAGCACTTTTAAGACCCGGACGTTTCGACAGAAGAATTATCGTTGAAAAGCCGGACTTAAAGGGTAGAGAAGATATTTTGAAGGTGCATATTAAAAACGTTAAGACTGCACCTACCATTGACCTTCACGAAATTGCGCTTGCAACAAGCGGTGCAGTTGGTGCGGACCTTGCAAATATGGTAAACGAGGCGGCTCTTCGTGCGGTTCGCCTGAAGAGAAGCGAGGTTATTCAGGAAGACCTTATGGAAGCGGTTGAAATCATTATTGCAGGTAAGGAAAAGAAGGACAGGATTTTGTCTGA
The DNA here is from genome assembly GCA_045658645.1 of Clostridia bacterium. GTDB lineage: Bacteria > Bacillota > Clostridia > UBA1381 > UBA1381 > UBA1738. Next base: position 13,565 of record JAZOVJ010000027.1, read on the forward strand.
CAAGGAAAAGAAAATCGTTGCTTACCATGAGGTTGGCCACGCACTTTTGGCGGCACTTCAGAAAAACACCGACCCTGTGCAGAAAATCACAATTGTTCCAAGAACAATGGGTGCTCTGGGATACACAATGCAGATGCCGGAGGAAGAACGCTACCTTATGAGTTGTGACGAGATTTTAGACGAGCTTTCCGTTCTTTTGGCGGGTCGTGTTGCAGAGGAAATTGTTTTTAATACAAAGACAACCGGTGCGGCAAATGATATAGAACGTGCCAACGACCTTGCCCGTGCTATGATTGCGCAGTATGGTATGAGCGAAAGGTTTGGTATGGCAGCTTTGGAAAAAACACAAAGCAAGTACCTTGACGGAAGAAATGTTTCAAATTGCTCTGAGGAAACAAAGACCCAGCTTGACAGCGAGATTATCAAGGTGTTAAAGGAAGCTCACGACAAAGCGGAAAAGATGCTTCGTGAAAACATTGATGCACTTCATAAGATTTCTGAATTCCTGATTGAAGAAGAAACTATTACAGGTGAACAGTTTATGAGCATTTTAAAAAGCGTAAACGAGCCTGAAATCGAGCAGGCAGAAGAAAATACAGAAGAATAATAAAAAAGCAGGAACAAACAGTTCCTGCTTTTTATATAAACAGTTTTTTTATCGGGTTCAGCTTTGGAAAATGTGATGGACAAACATCTTCATTTTTAAGAATGCTTTCTCCGGCATAGTCTATGTAATCAATATATTCTGCGCCGAACTTCCGTAAAATCACATCGTAAGCCTGTGCCATATCCGGTTTTCTGTCAAAAAGGTCGTGTGCGTCACTTCCTATAACGTGAATATGGCCATTTTCAAATAAATCCGCCATTTTCTTTCGGGTTGGTATTTCTAAAAATGCAGAGGTGTTAATCTGCACCAATGCATCAAGTGAATAGATTTCACGAAAATGCTTTTCCTGGTCTAAAAATCGGTCAAGGTGTGCCATTACCGGTCTGAAACCAAGTCGTGTAAGCTGATAAATTTCCTCAAAAGCATAGTCTTTCCATAACTCATACGGCATTTCAAGAAGAATATAGTTAGTTCCCAAAATGCATAGCTCATCAAGTCTTTTGTACTTGTGAAGGTCTGAATATATGCGAATTTCTGAAGCCGGTACAATTTTGGGAAGTTCCTCTTTTATGGCAGAAGAGAGGGTTTTAAGCGCTAAATCTCTTTCTTCTAAAAACTTGTCAATATGCTCCTGTGACCTGGGGTGGCAGTGCGGAGTTAAGACAACTGTTCCAACACCTGCATCAAAGGACGCTGAAAGCATTTTTAAAGAGGTATCAACATCCTGCGCACCGTCATCAATTCCGGGCAGCATATGTGAATGGAAATCTATCATACCTATCTCCTGTTACATTCTCTTTATATAGCTTTTAACAAGTTCTTCCAAAAGCTCGTCACGTTCCACCTTAACAATCATACTTCTTGCACCATTATAGCTTGTGATATAAGTCGGGTCGTCAGACAAAATATATCCTACAATCTGGCTGATTGGGTCGTAGCCCTTAATTTTAAGAGCATCATAAACTGACGCAATAATTTCCTGAACTTCATTTTCTTTATCAAGTTCAAAATTTATTTTCATAGTATCGTTATTGTAATCCATACTAAATCATTCCTTTTCGTTAATTTCCCACGGAAGAACATCTCCGTCTTCCTTTAAAAATTCCAAAATTTCCGCGATACCGTCACCTTCGTAGGACGAAGTGAAGAATACCTTTTCGCATCCTGCCAGCTTAAGCCATGCCTCTGCTCGTTTTGGATTGGCGTCCGGGTGGTCGGTTTTTGTTACAATGCCGATAACCGTACGGTTTGCGGTAACGGCACAGCAAGGCGGATATAGTGAATACGGCTCGGTTGCGCTCAACAACAGCCCAACAACACGTGCCTCAAAAGTATACATAGCAAGCGCTGCACCTAAATGGTGGGTCTGGATATATTCTCCGGGAGTGTCAATTAAAACATCGAAGTTGTTTACATACTGTGTTTTTTTGTACTCAATCTTTTCACCGCGGAGTGCTTGTATTAACGTGGTTTTTCCGCTTTCGCTTCTGCCTATTAAAATAAGTTTTTTCATCAGGTTTTTGTTATATCGCAAACCGCAAAGCCAAGTTTATCTTTGGCATAGTCACAAATGGCTCTGACTGCAGTTTCTGTGTTTGATACTGTTCCTGTGATTATAAGAGTCCCGCTGAAACGGTCAACAAAACCAAGGTCGATATTTGAAGATTTCATAGCAATATCGGCCGCAATAACCGCAGTTTCCGCCGGCGACATTGTGATGATGCCGATGGATTCACGGTGGTAGTCTATTTCAGGGTTAAGCCCCAGCTTCTGATACAAAATATCGTCAGGACTGGCAATTATGTGGGCAAGTGTTATCTGTTTGCCCGGTACAAGTTCCTGTATAATTCGAAGCTTGTCTTTGCCGTCTTTTAAGATAGCATCTGTAATATCCATAGTAAACAACTCCTGTAACGTATAGTTAAGATAAGTATATCATAAAAAAAACAGAAAAGCAATATCAAAGTTATTGCTTTTCTGCAAGTTTTCTGTCACTTTTATTTTTCAAAATCTTTTCTTTTTCACGCTTTTTGGTTTCTATAAGCTCTGTATTTATGGCATCGGTTACGTTTATTCTGCCAACAGGGTCAAGCTTTTTAAAAGCGTATAAAAGCACCTTTTCGTCACGGGATTTAAGCTTGTATGTGGGACGGAAAAATTCGTCCTTTGTATTCTTATACTGGCATAGATAGTCAAGAGATACGTCAAAGAACACCGCCAGCTTTATAAGGTCACGGATTTTGAAATGTTTTGTTCTGCCTTTTCGGTAGTTAACAAAATAATTGGGACTGATTTCGCAACACCCGGTGCAAACACGCTCGGATATGCCGTTTTTCTCAATTAAATGCTCAAGATTTAGGTATACAATTTCGTCTGTTGTCATTAAAATCACCCCACAAGGTGAATTTTAACATAAAGAATCTGTAGCTGTTGTGCCTGTATAAGTGCAACGATATTAGAAAATAAAACTATAATAAAGCCAAGAGTTTTGTTCTACTTTAAGTGCAAAGGATTGATTTTATGAATAGACAAATAGAAAAAGAAATTGGAAATAATATTAGAAAAATCAGGGAAAGTATGGGAATGACACAAGAAAAGCTTTCCACTAAATTACAGCTATCCGGTTGTGATATAACGAGAAGTGCTGTTGCAAAGATAGAGGTGGGTCAAAGACACTTATATCCTGACGAAATTATTTTAATAAAGGAGATATTGGGTACAGATTTTGATTCAATATTTTATGGAATTTCCAATAAGTAAACCTCATTTATGCGAAATAAAAAAGCATACCACCTGGTATGCTTTTTTTGGTGCCGGTGTTCATAACGTGTTAAAATATAAGCTCACAAAAAGTTGGTAGCGACAGTAAGTCGTCGTGAGGGCGTTTACAACCGAACAGACGAGCCGAGCGTGACTTTTTGTGAAAGAGGAGAAGCAAGGAAGCGGGCGGATGACTTTTTTTGCATAAAAAAGTCGAAGCAAAGTTTGCTTTGCTTCGACGTGGCAGCGGGAACAGGATTCGAACCCGTACAGAGTGAGTCAGAGTCACTAGTGCTACCATTACACCATCCCGCTATATTCACTTGGTGCGAGGGACGAGACTTGAACTCGCAAGGTATGAACCACACGCCCCTCAAACGTGCGCGACTGCGGATTCCGCCACCCTCGCCCATTCACAACTTCACCATTATAGCAAACTTTTTTTGGTTTGTCAACTATTTTTTAGAAAAAATCCAGTTTATTTTATTTGACCGCACAAGTGGGGCAGGTACTTTTGCCAGACCTTGCTAAATAGATAGCATAATTATTGACTTTTTTCTTTATATATGATAGAATATCCTCGTAAAAAAACGTAAGGAAAGTGAAAAATGGAAGCGGACGAAGATAACGCGAACAATTTTAATAACATGAAATTAAAAGCATACCTACGAATTGTGGAAATGATGCGTAGGTGTGCTTTTGTGCGTTTTAAATTACTGATATAACGAAAAGATAGTGGTATTTTAAGTACGGCAAGATTTAAAGGAGATAAAAATGACAACTAAAATTATACTTATAGCCATAACGGTTATATTCTCGGCGTACTTTTCTGCAACAGAAACAGCCTTTTCATCTCTTAACAAAACAAGGCTTAAGGCAATGGCGGAAAAGGGAAACAAGAGAGCGCAAAAAACACTTAGATTGGCAGAAAACTATGACAAGCTGATTTCTACAATCCTGGTTGGAAACAACATAGTGAACATCGCGTGTGCATCAATCGGCACAATGCTTTTTGTGGAGATTATGGGCGAACAGTCAGGACCTGCAATTTCTACTCTTGTTATAACAATTATTGTTTTGATTTTTGGTGAAATAACACCAAAGAGTATTGCAAAAGATATTCCTGAGCGATTTGCAATGTTTGCAACACCGCTTATCAGTGTTTTGATTTTCGTTCTGACACCTGTTAATTATCTGTTCAGCCAGTGGAAAAAGCTTGCATCAAAAATAATCAAGGACGATGAAGATGCAAAAATGTCACAGGAAGAACTTTTGATGATAGTTGACGAAGTAACGGAAGAAGGGAGCCTTGACGATGACGAGGGCGACCTCATCAAAAACGCTATTGAGTTTGCAGAGCAGGAAGCAAGGGACATTCTTACGCACCGAGTAGACCTTGAAGCCGTTGCTATTGACGAAGAAAAAGAGGAAATTGCAAAGCTGTTCACAAAGACAAAGCTATCAAGACTTTTGGTGTATGAAGAAAGCATCGACAACATTATCGGGGTCATTCACTTAAAAGACTTCTTCACCGAAAAGGGTATCACCAAAAAGCCGATAAAGGATATTATGGCAACGCCTGTATTTGTTCAGGAGTACGAGAAAATCAATGACCTCCTGAAGCGCTTGCAGAAGAACAAGACACATATGGCGGTGGTAATTGACGAATACGGCGGAACTCTTGGTATTGTCACGATGGAAGATATTTTGGAGGAGCTTGTTGGCGAAATCTGGGACGAGTATGACGTTGTTGAGGAAGATTTCGTTGAAATCGGTGAAAATGTCTATGACGTTGACGGTTCTGCAAGCTTTGACGATTTCTGTGATTTCTTTGATATCGAAGAGGAAAGCGACAACGTTTCAGTCGGTGGCTGGGTTACAGAGCTTTTGGGAAAGCTTCCCGAAGTTGGAGATGCGGTTACATTTGAAAACCTTAAGCTTGTTGTAACCGAAGTGGATTCTCACAGGGTTGAAAATGTTGAGGTTACCCGTGAAGTATATACCGAAGAATAAATCGGGATAAATTGGCAGGATAAAGACACAATAATAAGAAAAAGAGAGGAATTTTATGAGCGTACTTTCAGGACTTACACCTTGTGAAGTCTTTAAATATTTTGAGGAAATAAGTGCTGTACCGCGTGGGTCGGGATATCGCGAGAAAATTGCGGACTACTGCGAGAATTTTGCAAAAAGAAAGGGACTTTCGGTTTATCGTGACAGTGCAAATAATGTGGTGATTTTCAAAGAGGCGTCAAAAGGCTATGAAAATGCCGAGCCGATTATCATTCAGGGGCATCTTGATATGGTGTGGCAAAAGGATGAAGACTGCCCGAAAGACCTCGAAAAAGAGGGACTTGACCTTTATATTGACGATGATTTTATAAGTGCAAAAGGCACAACTCTTGGAGCGGATAACGGGATTGCGGTGGCGATGGCGATGGCAATTCTGGCGGACAACACACTTTCACATCCGCCGATTGAGGCGGTGTTCACCAGCGATGAAGAAATCGGTATGCTTGGCGCAAAAGAGCTTGATACAAAAATCTTATCGGCGAAAAGAATGATTAACGTTGACTCAGAAGAACCTGGGGTTATCACAGTATCCTGCGCCGGCGGAAGCGATTTCACTATGGTTATTCCATACAACGCAAAAACCGTAACCGGTGAAAAGGTGGTTATATCACTAAAGGGGTTAAAAGGCGGACATTCCGGTATAGAAATTGATTCGGGGAGAGTAAATGCCAACATTTTGGCAGGCAGAATTTTAGGTCATCTTGCAAAGAAGTATGACTTTGATATTGCACTGATAAACGGAGGAACGCGTGCCAATGCAATAGCAAACCTTTGCAGGATTGAGGTTGTTACGGAAAATGCGAAAGCTCTTGTGGCAGACGCAGAGGAATATATTGATTCAATAAAAACAGAAATTTTTGCAAAGGAAGAAAACTTTTCGGCAGAATTTGAAGTTCTGGAAAATAAGGAATATGATGTTTTGGGAGAAAAGGACAAGCTTATTTATGCTCTTTTGCTTTCGCCAAATGGTGTTCAGGAAATGAGCAGTGAGATTGAAAACCTTGTGGAAACATCATTAAACCTTGGAATTTTAGAAACCAGGCAAGATGAAATTTCTATGACCTTTGCACTTCGCAGCAGTAAGAAAACTGCACTTTTTGCGCTTTGTGAAAAGCTTGAGTTATTAGCCAAATGTCTTGGACTTTTTGCAAAAACATCGGGATTTTATCCGCCATGGGAATTTAAAAGAAATTCAGAAATGCAGGAGCTTTGCTCAAATGTCTATGAAGAAATGTTTGGGGAAAAACCAAAAATAGAGGCAATACACGCAGGTCTTGAATGTGCAGTTTTTGCCGGTGCAATAGACGGTCTTGACTGTATTTCTATCGGTCCAAGAGTACTGGATGCGCACACAACAAAGGAGCGTCTTAGCATTTCTTCAACTAAAGAAGTATATGACTTACTCATTAATATTTTGAAGAATTGCAACTGATAAAAGTGTTGCAAAAAGCACGGGTTTATGATACAATAAAACTTGGCGTGAATGAGAAAACTCGTTTATAACAAAAAGAAAAAAGCCGCAAGGTCAAGTTGTGGCGGAATGGAGAATTTATGGAAAACAAAGAATTTAAGCCGTATGTACCGGCGGAAAAGGTAACACCGGAGTTTACCTTTACATCAATCGTGATGGGTATAATCCTTGCGGTTGTGTTTGGTGCTGCCAATGCTTACCTTGGTCTTAAGGTAGGAATGACGGTTTCTGCATCAATACCGGCAGCGGTTATTTCGATGGGAGTTATACGTGTTTTGATGCGTAAAAACTCAATTCTTGAAAGTAACGTAGTGCAGACAGTAGGTTCTGCCGGTGAGTCACTGGCAGCAGGCGCAATTTTCACATTGCCGGCACTTTTCCTTTGGGCTTCTGAAGGAGTTATGGACAAGCCGTCAATACTGGAAATAACATTGATTGCGCTTTTAGGCGGACTTTTGGGTGTATTCTTTATGGTGCCCCTTCGTAATGCGCTTATTGTAAAGGAACACGGAACTCTTCCTTACCCTGAAGGAACTGCCTGTGCGGAAGTTCTTTTAGCCGGTGAAGAGGGCGGTGCTAATGCATCAACTGTATTTGCAGGTATGGGTTTTGCGGCACTATTCAAGTTCATAATTGACGGACTTAAGGTTGTGGCAGGCGAAATTTCATATACATTCAAAGGCTTTGCAGGAACAATCGGAACTCAGGTTTATCCGGCGGTAATGAGCGTTGGTTACATCTGTGGTGCAAGAATTTCATCATATATGTTTGCCGGCGGTGTTTTGAGCTGGATGGTTATTATTCCACTAATCGTTCTTTTCGGTGCTGACACAGTTATGTATCCGGGAACTGCACCAATCGGTCAAATGTTCGCAGAGGGCGGTGCAAGCGCAATATGGAGCTCATATATCCGTTATGTCGGAGCGGGTGCTTTGGCTGCAGGCGGTATCATAAGCCTTATAAAGTCACTTCCGCTAATCGTTAAGACATTCAGCGGAGCATTAAAGAGCATTTCTGCATCAGGTGCAGCATCAAATACACGTACAGAAAAAGACATCAGCTTGAAGGTTGTGCTTCTTTCAATTCTTGTATTGACAATCCTTATATGGCTTGTTCCGGCTATTCCGGTAAGCCCGTTGGGTGCAGTTATAGTAGTCGTTTTCGGTTTCTTCTTTGCAACAGTATCATCAAGAATGGTTGGTCTTGTTGGAAGCAGTAACAACCCTGTTTCAGGTATGGCTATCGCGACACTTCTTATTGCAACATTCATTTTGAAGCTGACAGGCGAAGCCGGTGCAACAGGAATGAAGAGTGCAATTGCAATTGGTTCAATTATCTGTATCGTATCTGCTATCGCAGGTGATACATCACAAGACTTGAAGACAGGCTTCCTGTTAGGTGCAACACCAAAGAAACAGCAGTTTGGTGAAATCTTAGGTGTTGTAGCTGCAGCATTTGCTATCGGCGGAACACTTTATCTTTTAGATGCTGCATGGGGATTTGGTTCAGATGAACTTGGTGCACCGCAGGCATCACTTATGAAGCTTATCGTTGAAGGTGTTATGGGCGGAAATCTGCCTTGGGCACTTGTATTTGTAGGTGCTGTAATTGCAGTTGTTGTTGAACTTATCGGTATTCCGGTACTTCCGTTTGCAATCGGAACATACCTTCCTGTTCAGCTTAACGCGTGTATTATGGTTGGCGGTCTTGTAAGACTGGCACTTGACAAGCTTAAGAAGAAGGAAGAAGAAAAGAAGGAAATCGTAAATGACGGTATCCTGTTCTGTTCCGGTATGATTGCAGGCGAAGGTCTGGTTGGTATCCTGCTTGCACTATTTGCAGTATTCGGTATCGACAAGGCTATCGATTTGTCAGGTAAGCTTGGTATTTCAGGTGCAGTTTCAAACATCGGCGGATTGCTACTGTTTGCAATAATTATTCTTACAACTCTTAAGTTTTCGCTTTGGAGAAAAAGAAAGTAAGCTATGAAAAAAGAAGAGAATTATCTTGAAAAAGTCCCTGTAAAAGGCAATTTTGAGTGGAATAAGGACGATGACGGAATTGTTACACTTCAAATTGAAAACAAGGGGATATTTAATAAAATTGCCCAGATACTTTTTAAAAAGCCGAGAATAAGCTACGTTCATCTTGATAAGATGGGAAGCTTTATCTGGCCGATTATTGACGGAGAGAAGTCTATTTTAGAGATTTCCGAGGCTGTTGATAATGAGTTTGGGGAAGAGGCAAAGCCACTTTATGAAAGATTGGCAAAGTATTTCCAGATACTTGCAAGCTATGGCTTTGTGACATTTCAAAAGTAATAAAAAGCTGAACCGAAAGGTTCGGCTTTTTTTGTTGCAAAATAGGTTGACATCAGGGGATATTTATGGTACTATCTGATACGGCTTTGACAACTTTTATATTTGTTTTTTTCTAATCCATTCACATACATTGTTTTTGGAAATTAATAATATATCAACATCCCCGCCAACACCATCATATTGCTTCGTGCTTTCTTCAAAGATAAAATCGACAAACAAAAGAGCGCTTGAATAAATTTTATTTTCTTCATATTTTGCTGCTACAATATCCCAAGCAACATCTTTATCCTCGCCCGTAATATATCGGGAGGACGATACATCTTGCACGACATCTTCTCCTAATTCTTTTAAATTAAATCTGTATATTTGTCTATTCGAATCAGTATAACCAGCAATATAGAACCAAGTATCTAAATCTTTTTTCTTTCCCTTTATATAATCAAGCAGTTCGATAGCAACATCATTTACATCTTTTTCTTTAAATGTTTGAGATGTAAAATCTTTTAAAAGATTCTCTATTGAGCAATTGTTTATATTTGCAGTGCCATGAAATGCAATAGCTATACGAGAATCACATATAAATACTTTATCTGTATTATCAGTGTATTTATATGGCGTGAAATTTGTATGGGTTAATCTACTATCGCCTGCAATTAACAACCCTTTATCGGTTTCCATAATAACAATAAGTGATATTTGATTTCTCCTAATATTAAAAGTTTATGATATTTTACAAAAACTCCTTGCAACATTACATTTGCAAGGAGTTTAATAGTTAAGGTTCCTATTTAGTGCATAACCTTTTGCATATTATGGCGTAAGTTTGGCGTAAATTGGCGTATTTTTTAACTTTGCTAATTCGTCAAACCCGCTATTTTATTGTGTCTTTTAGATTATTACTTATCCAACGGCTTCATTGTCGGGAATACACTTCGTACATCTATGTAACTTCTTATAAGTTATTATATCCCATAAATTCAAGCATTGTCAATACTTGATATTTCACATATCTCCTTATATCTTTTTATATCTCTGTCGTAAAATGTCGTAAAAGTTGTCGTAAAACCATCAACAGATTTTGATTTTACCTTCCAATCTTGCAAAAGATGCCTGTTTCCGCTCCTTTGTCGCTTCATTGTACACATTCATTGTCGTACTAATATCTGCATGTCCCATAATTTCCTGAATGATTTTTAAGTCTGTTTCATTTTCGCAAAATCTCGTACAAAAGGTATGTCTTAATGAATGACAACTGAAGTGTGGTATCAATATTGGCTCTCGGCGTTCCTTTGCTGCACGTTCCATTTCCTGTTCGTTACAGGCGGTGTAAATGCGTTTTATGGCTCTGTTTATTGCATGGGGATTATGTACATATCCAAACCTATTTTTGAATACAAACCCTGAATAACCGTCTATAACAGTTGTGTTAAAGCCTGTTTGTAACTGTCGCATTTTCTCTTGTAATAACGCTTTGCGTACCGCCTCAAACATTGGCACAATTCTTTTGCCTGATTCTGTTTTCGGTGTGGTAATGTGCATTTCGCATTTGCCGTTGTCCTGTTGCCTGTATATCAGGTTATGGTTGATTGATATAATACCATCTTTGAAATCACAATCTTTCCATGTCAACCCTATAAGTTCACCAACTCTGCACCCTGTACCAAGAAACACAGTAAACAAAGGCAACCAATGTTGATATTCTTTTGAATTAGCAACAAAATCAATGAACATTGCCTGTTGTTCTTCCGTAAGTGCGTGCCGTTTCGGTGTTTCCCAATTATGACTTTTCTTAATTTCACGCATCACATCATCTGTTGGGTTTGTACGTATATAACCATCTCTAACCGCCATTGTAAATATGGGATGTAAAATTGTATGTATAGATTCCATACTGTTGGGTTTAAATCCCTTTTCTAATATTAAGCTATTATAAAACTTCTTTATGTCGCTATACTTAATAGTAGAAATTCGTCTTTTACCGATTGAGATGCTTACATATTTTTTATACATATATATGTAGTTTGTTCTTGTCGATTGTTTCAACTCTGTTTTACTTTCAATATAGGTATCATACAAATCATTCAATGTTTTACTGTTGGCATTGTGGGTACTGATACCATCTTCTAAATCCCGGCGTATTTGTTTTTCGATTTCTCGCAAACTCATAGCACACCTTTTTCCTTCAGGTACTTTGTCGGTATCAACCAATTTCCAACTGTACGCACTTCTACGCACGCCGTTAGCATCTACATATTTAAACTCATACTTACCATCTTTACGTTGGCTCTCTCCATTATTTAAAATTCGTTTCTTGTTATCTCTTCTCTTTTCAGACACTAAATAAATCTCCTTTCCGAAAAGAGCCATGATATAGTATGAAACTATTATACCATATCAGGCTCAATTCGTCCATACATTAAAGTTAAATTACATTCTGTTTATCCATAAATTCTTCAAACAATCTTCTTTTTATCTGTTTGCGATTTCCGTTCCAAAACCAAAAATCTGAATCAGGATTATTTTTGATTATTTCTCTTAACGTATTTTCGCCAATTCGAAAATAAACTGCCGCTTCTTCTATCGTTAGGGAATACTGCTCCCAAATTGGTACTTCAATGTTTTTTCTCATATTGGCTCACACCTCACCTTCAACAGCTTCATAATACTTTTGATTGATAGCCTTTATGTCGGTATTCATCAAAGCATTATAAACCTTTTCGGGTACTTTATCTTTAAGTGCTTTTGCCTTATTAAACAATATTCCTTGTTTTATATCACAATAAATATCTAACGCTTCATTATATGTATCAATGTCATCTGAAACAATAGGCTTTTTTCTATCAACAACTAAAACACGATATTTTCCGGTCTTTGAATTATACTTAATATTTGTTCTTCCAACCTCTAATGTTTCATAGAATGTATTTATGCTATGTGGTACTACCAAGCATAATTCAGGATGATATTGCTTGTTTCCATATTGAATAATATCTTTGTCGATATCCATCTGTGTTTCACCATCAATTTCATAGTAGTTGCTATCCAACCAAACGAAAAATGTTTCATACTTGTTTTCTAACCAATCATCACACATATATGTGCCTTCGTAACGTGGATTTTGCAACTGATAGTATTTTCCACATCTATTTTTCATATTGTTATGCTTCGTATGTTTTTCGGTATTTGTTAATTTTCTAAATTTAATCATGTTTTTCACTTGTGCTATCAGCACCAATGAAAAGATTATTCTATTTACAATAATTAGTGCCAATGCACATATCCTTTCTTTAGTAAATATTAGAGCGTATTTACATGCTATAATCACCTATATGCTTTCCTCATATTTAGGTAATTGAATTGAAAGGATTTTGCTTGAAACCCTCATGTTCCAATGCTTTTAACTATTTGCCCATTTTTGAAAATTAGTAATTTCTTACTATTATTTTGAAAAGTATTCAATTATTTTAGACTTAATATCAGCTACAATAGCTTCTAAATCTTCTCTCTTGAAATACTCAATTTTATGATATTTCTTAAAATTGTATGCTTTATTTCGAGCAGCCTTTTCGTCTAACCCAATGAGCATTAACAACTTTTTCATTTGCGTACTTGTGAATATATAGCCTGTACGTGTCATTAAAAAACTATTAAGGCTTAAAAATTCTCTTTCACGTTTCGGCTTCTTCATATCTTCCAAATAAAGCTCTGACATATGATAGTTAAACTTGTCCTGTATGGCTTCAAACTCTTTAACTGCGTTATCTAATCGTTCAAACCATAATTTCACAAATTCAGTTTTAATGTCATTTCTCATTTTTTTGCTTCTTAATTCAAGTCTGCTACAATAAGGACTATGCCCTTGTGCTTCATCCTGTTTGTCGTAGTATTCAACCTCTCTATAATCATTTTTTGTCGCAAGGCTTTTTTCTCTTCCGGTCCAAAAGTGCCTTGTGTCATAGGTGTTATAGTCGTTGGTTGATTTTGCAAAACATGCAATAAGCAATCTATTTAGCTTGGTATAATCGGCATAAAAATTGCTGTCCATAGTATTGAAACTTAAATCAACACGATTCCAATCAAAATTTGTAATTCCAATATCATTATACAGTTTTTGCATAATTTCTTGAAATTCAGAATATGACGTTATGATATATCCGTTTCTGTCTTTGTTGGGGTTAACTCGTATGTAAGTTTTTACACCATTCGCATTGTCGTTTTCTCTTTTGTTGCAAGTTCTTATCAAATTGTGAGCATTTGCCCGTACTAAATCAACAGTATCATAAGTAAATCCGTTTGCAGTATGAATACCAACGTAAGATTGTTTCTTGCTTAATGCGATTATTTTATTTTCATTCATAATATTTATAACCTCTTTCTTTAATTTTTTAGCATCAATAGCAAGTAAATCACGCTCTACTTGAATATTCTCTAAAATTTTTGCAAAAAAATTGAAATTTGAACGCATTTACGAAACACCGCTTTTTGATAAAAAATTGCATAAAAAAAGCAAGGTATATTTCAACCTTGCAAATTTTTAAATTTTTTACTGTTATTTGTTATCTCTCAAAATTCTATTTACTGTACTTCTTGATAATCCTGTTTCCTTTACAATATCAACAATTTTCATACCGCTATTGGCTAATGCTTTTACAACTTCTCCTTTTTCGTTTTGCTTTGACGGTCTACCACCATTTCGTCCACGTGCTTTCGCACTTACCAAACCTTCTTTTGTTCGTTGGCTTATCAAATCACGTTCCAACTGACTTAAACCGCTCATAACAGTTAAAAGGAAAGCATTGTAAGGATTGTTGCTTGTGGTATCTAACCAAGTATCTTTCAAACTTCGTATAGTAGCACCCTTATTTTTGATTTTTTCGATTATATCCAACAAATCCTTTGTACTACGTGAAATTCTTGTAAGGTCAGTAATGATTACTGTATCACCTTCGTTTAGTTCTTCGAACATTCTTTGTAGTTCAGGGCGGTCTTTTTTCGTGCCTGTGATTTTTTCCTGATACAAAACCCTGTTATCTACACCAACTTCTTTTAAGGCATCTATCTGCCTGTCTAAATTTTGTCCCTCTGTTGAAACTTTTGCCTAACCACATACACTACAAAAGACAAAACTACTTAGAAAAAAGGTATTAAGTGTGTTTAACAGATTTTTATAATCACCCCTTTCAAAAGAATAAATATCTATAAAAACTGCGGTGATGCAGGTTGTTTTCAAGAAACCGACTGTCAAGTGTAATTTACTTATAAGATATTTATTTTATTATTGATATAAGTTTAAACTCCTTTTTTATTAGCGGCAAAAAGCAACGAAATTGTTGGCGTTGTAGTAAAAATTTTAACATCTGACATCTAAAACATTTTACGTAAAAAAACGAGAGACCCTACCATTAGATAAGGTCTCTCAACTTATATTTACAGAAAAGATGTTTTATGTACTCGGAGAGCAAAGCTCTCCGATATGCTACGGTCAAAGTGTTCTTACCAAAGAATCGCCTACTGTAGTCATCTATATACTACACAGAAATAAAGGACTGTCTTGTATGACATAGACAAAAGAAAATGTGTCAGTTCCAACTGACAATGTTATTATACCGCATAAAATCCGCTTTGTCAGCGCTTTTTTAAAAAAATTTTAAATTTTTATTAGCATTGTGCCAAAATTAATCCGCTTCTATTGCAAATTCCGGAACACTATGATATAATTGGTATGCTACATTATACTCATTATAATGGGTTAATTGTATTCTTTTGTTTTATCGCTGTAAAGTGTACGCT
>JAZOVJ010000028.1:0-46595 GCA_045658645.1 Clostridia bacterium
AAAGTACTAAGAATGTCAACATAAAAAAACACAATTTTTTTTCAAGAAAAGGTATAAACCCCTTTTCTTTTTATACCGCGTGTGGTATAATATAATGGAGTATATTAAAATGGAGTGTTAGAATGTTGATTTGGGCTATTATTGCGGCGTTGTTTGTGATTTTCGACCAGCTTGCAAAACTTTTGGTGATTAAAACAATCGGCCCTACCGATTGTTTTCATATAATACCGGGGCTTTTTGATTTTGTATATGTAAAAAACACTGGAGCAGCGTTCAGTATCCTGTCCGGAAATACAGTGCTTTTGAGCATAGTTTCAATAGTTTTCTGCGCAGGTGTTTTGTGGTACTGGTATAAAAAGAAGCCGGCAAGCACAATACTGAAAGCATCACTATGTTTGCTTTTTGCAGGTGCATTGGGAAATGCCATTGACAGAATTTTCCGTGGCTTTGTGGTTGATTTTATTTCCACAGCATTTATGAATTTCCCTGTTTTTAATATTGCGGACATTGCAATAACTTTTGGAGCTGTGCTTTTGATAATTTATTTTATATTCTTTGATAAGGATGAGGAAAATGGAGAAAATAACACTTCCGGTATCAAATCCGAATAGGGTGCGTATTGATAAATATATAGCGGATAATGTGGAGGAAGTATCCCGAAGCTATGCCGCAACCCTTTGCGAGGAAAAAAAGGTTATTGTTGGCGGTAAGGCGGTTGATAAAAAGTATCAGCCAAAGGACGGCGAGGTTATTTTAATAGACCTGCCGGAGCCACAGGGTTTAGAGCTTATGCCGGAGGATATACCTCTTGACATTCTTTATGAGGATAATGACGTAATAGTTGTGAATAAACCGCAGGGAATGGTGGTTCATCCGGCAAACGGCAACGAAAGCGGAACTTTGGTTAACGCACTTTTATTCCACGCAGGCGATAATCTGTCGGCAATAAACGGGGTTATAAGACCGGGTATTGTGCACAGAATTGATAAGGATACGGCAGGACTTCTGGTTGTTGCAAAAAATAACGATGCCCATAACGCTTTAGCTGAGCAGTTAAAGATGCGAAAGGCGTCAAGAAGATACTATGCTTTGGTGAACGGTACCGTAAAAGAAGACGGAACTGTGAATAAACCAATAGCAAGACACCCTAAAGACCGAAAGAAAATGGCAATCGTACAAGGGGGAAGAGAAGCTGTTACACATTATCGTGTTCTGGAAAATTTTTCGGGATACACACTTTTGGAGTGTATCTTGGAAACGGGAAGAACACATCAGATAAGAGTGCATATGGCTTCATTGGGGCACAGCCTTGTAGGTGACAGAACCTATGGAATACAGAAGGAAAAAATCAAAACAGAGGGTCAGCTTCTGTTTGCGAAAACTATAGGATTTAAGCACCCAAAAACGGGTGAATATATGGAATTTTCGGCGGATTTGCCGGAATATTTTGAAGAAATTTTAGAAAAGCTTAGAAGGAGTAATCATCGTGGCTAAATTAAGAGTATGTGTAATTTTCGGCGGACAGTCACCGGAACACGAAATTTCGAGAAAGTCAGTAACTTCGGTACTTAACAATCTTGATAAGGAGAAGTACGATATAGATATCATAGGCATAACCAAAGAGGGAAAGTGGTACCTTTACTGTGGTGATGTTTCAAAAATTGAAAACGGCGACTGGGAAAAGGATAATGTTACCCCGGCTATAATCTCACCGGACAGCGGAGAAAAGGCAATTCTTGTATTTACAGATTCCGGCATAACAAAAATTCATCCGGACATTGTTTTCCCTGTTCTGCATGGCGAATACGGCGAAGACGGCACTATTCAGGGACTGTTGGAACTTGCAGGAATCAAGTACGTTGGAATGGGTGTTTTAGCATCTGCTAACGGTATGGATAAGGCGTATACAAAGGTTGTTCTTGATTCAGCGGGCATCCCGCAGGCTGACTGGGTTGTTGTAAAACGTGGCGGTGACAGAGATGCGTACATAAAGCAAATTGAAGAAAAGCTTGGTTATCCTTGCTTTGTAAAGCCTTGTAATACAGGCTCATCGGTAGGTGTTGGAAAAGCACATAACCAAGAGGAACTTATCAGCGCACTTTCGGAGGCAGAAAAGTTTGACCGAAAGATTTTGGTTGAAGAAAATATTGACGGACGTGAAGTTGAATGTGCGGTTTTGGGTAATGAAAACCCGAAAGCTGCGGCGGTAGGCGAAATTGTGCCGATGGTTGAATTTTACGATTTTGACGCAAAATATAACGATAACTCAACAAAGCTTGAAATTCCTGCTGATTTGCCTCAGGATATCTATGAAAAAATCCGTGAATATGCAGTAAAAGCATTTTCTGCAATGGACGGTGCAGGTCTGTCACGAGTTGATTTCTTTGTAAGACGAAGCGACAATAAAATAATCTTAAACGAGATAAATACAATGCCCGGATTTACCAACATCAGTATGTACCCGAAACTTTGGGATGCGGCAGGGCTTGGATATTCAGAACTTTTGGATAATCTTATAAATCTTGGACTTGAAAGGGTAAAATAATGGACACAAGAAGTATCGGCGTTTTCGATTCGGGACTTGGCGGTTTAACTGCAGTAAAGCAGATTATGACTGAGCTTCCAAACGAAAACATTGTCTATTTCGGCGATACCGGAAGAGTACCTTACGGAACTCGCTCAAAAGAAACCATAATTAAATACTCAAAAAATGACGTGAACTTCCTTTTGGAAAAAGACGTCAAGATGATAGTTATAGCTTGCGGAACGGTAAGCTCGACTGCCCTTGACGTTTTGAAAAAGGAATATAATGTGCCTATCATAGGCGTTGTTGAAGCGACTTCAATTGCTGCAATAGATGCTACAAAAAACGGAAAAATCGGCATAATAGGCACTCCGGGAACTATCAAAAGCGGAGCTTATGAGGAGTTTATAAGGGAGCAAAATGCTGAAATCAAAACGTTTTCAGCGGCTTGCCCGTTGTTTGTGCCTCTTGTTGAAAACGGACACTTTGATTCAGAGGTTGCAAGGCTTGTTATAAAAGAGTACCTTGAAGACATAAAGGAAAAGGGTGTTGACACCTTAATTCTGGGTTGCACTCATTATCCTCTCTTATCAAAAGCCATCGGGGAATTTATGGGCGATGGTGTGACCTTAATAAATGCAGGAAGTGAGGTCGCAAAGGCTTTAAAGAACGAGCTTTCTTCCAAAAATCTTTTAAAGGAAGATGAAAGTATGGGAACCTGCAGTTATTTTGTCAGCGATAATGTTGACGGATTTGAGAATTTGGGCGGACTGTTTTTGGAGAGAGAAATAAACGGTCAGGTGGAGAAGATAGACATTGAAAGATACTAAAGAAAACGCAAGAATTACGCTTGTATCAAAAAGAGAACAGGGCGAAGAAAAGGACGAAATAAACTTTGATACCCTTGGCGGATACTATGAGCGTGACGGAAAATTTTATATAGCCTATTCCGAGCATAAGGATATGGGAATGGGGGATTCAAGGATTGTTTTAAAGGTTGAGCCTGATGCTGTAACAATGCGGAGAATGGGCGATTTTGCAACTGTTATGGTGTATAAAAAGGACGAGATAACCGAGTTTATTTACAGGGTCCCGTTTGGTGAACTTAACCTTAAGATAAAGACGATTGATATTAAGAATGAATTAACGCTAAACGGCGGAAAACTTCAGTTTTGCTATGATTTGTTTGCCGGCGGTGAAGCTACTTATAACGAAATTACCATCAGGGTAGAAACTCAGAATTTTTAATGGGCAAACTGTCTTTTAGAAATTCAGGAAAGGATGTTTTGACTATGAAGAAAAGGCTTTTGGCTCTTTTTGTTGCAGGAATGATGCTGTTTTGCAGCGTTGCATCTGCAGAAACAGTAAGCTTTGGGTATGACAATTTTGAAAGAATTTCGAGCTTGGGCGCAAATTTATATATAGACGAAAGCGTAACTGCAGAATATATAATGACTGAGGCTCTTAAAAGGGTTATAAATAACAAACCTGAGCTTGCGACAGAACTTATAAAGGCAGGATTTCAGAGTCTTGATGAATACAGCGAATTTTATACTCAGGAGGAGTATGAGCTATTCAAGAAAAACATTGATAAAATAGTTTACGGAATAGGCGTGATTATTCAGCAGGAAGGTGATTATATCACGGTTTTAAGCTGTATGGATGACGGCGGAGCAAAGGCGGCAGGGGTTCTGCCGGGCGATAAAATTTCAAAGGTTGACGGTGTTGACGTAAAAGGCGCAAGCGTTGATAAAGTTCAGGACCTGATTGTAGGTGAACTGGGAACGCAGGTATCCGTTACCTTTCTTCGTGAAGGAAAGGAACTTGAATTTTCAATAACAAGAAAAGAAGTGCATGGTCAGACTGTTGCAGGCGAAATTTTGGCTGGCAAAATCGGTTACATAGCAATTATCAACTTTGCCCAGAAAACTGCGGAAGAATTTGCAGAAATTCTCTGGCAATTTGACCAGGCAGGCGTTAAAAACATAATTCTTGACTTAAGAAATAATCCGGGTGGATATCTTGATACAGCCATATCTATTGCACAGATGACAGTTCCCGCGGGAACTATTGTAAAAACAGTTTATCGTGACGGAGTATCAAGCGGAGAATTTGTTTCAAAGCTTACAAACCCGAAGTTTAAGTTCTGTGTTCTTATAAACAGGAATACCGCATCTGCAGCGGAGGTACTTGCAAGTGCTATGGGTGAGTCCGGAGTGGGTTATTTGGTAGGTGAAATCAGCTACGGAAAAGGCGTAATACAGGGTATGTATGAAATGTTTGACGGAAGTGCCTTCAAGATTACTACCGGAAGATATTTCACAAGAAATGGTCACGATATAAACGGAAACGGCATAGAACCTCATGAGTATATTGACAACTCAACAAGACCTATTGACCTTTCAAAATACCAGACTTTTGACTACAAAACAAAGCCGAATATAGGGGATGTATCACAAAATGTCCGTGCTGCTAAAGAAAGGCTTACGGTTATGGGATACTATACAGGAGGCATTAATGACGTTTTCGAGCCGGAATTTCACAATGTAATTTATAAGTTCCAGGCAGAGAACGGGCTTGGTGCGTATGGGGTTTTAGATATTGCAACACAGGTAAAAATGGAGAATATTTTCTACAAAATACAGGTAGAGGTAGACGACCAGCTTCTTTATGCTTATGAATATTTAGGCGGAACCCCTGAAGAATTGGATATATAAACAAAAAAGGAATTTGCAATCAGAGCAAATTCCTTTTTTTAATCTTCTGCCAAATTCATATTTTCAGGTGTTACATACACTGTATTGTAGCTGTCATAAATAACCATTCCCGGTTTTGCACCGCTTGGCTTTTTAACGTTTTTGACCTGTGTATAGTCAACGGGGACCTGTGTTGATTCGCGTGCTTTTGAGTAGTATGCCGCAAGCTTTGCCGCTTCAAGCATAGTTGCTTTCGGAACATCCTTGTCAATACCCAGCTTGATTATGGTATGAGAACCGTGAATTTGCTTTGTATGGAACCAGATGTCCTGAGAATTGGCAAACTTCAGGGTAAGATAATCGTTTTGAGTATTGTTTTTGCCCACATAAATATCAAAGCCGTCTGAGGAAATAAAGTGCATCGGTTTTGAAACGTTTTTTGCTTCCTTTTTACCTGATTTTGCACGCTTTATATAACCCTCTTGCGTAAGCTCGGCACGGATAAGGTTAAGGTCCGACTCGCTTTCTGCGTTTTCCAAAGCGCAAAGCGTGCTTTCAAGATATTCAATATCATTAAGGGTCATTTGCCTTTGCTTTTCCATTTCCACTTCCGCATTCTTAAGCTTTGAGAAAAGCTTATAGTAGCGCTGTGCATTTTTTGCGGCACTGATTTCGCGGGATAGCGGGATTTCTGTTTCAGGACAGTCCGGCTCATAGAAATTACTTACGATAACCGATTCTGCACCCTTTTCAATTTTATAAAGATTTGCGGTAACAAGGTCACCGTAAATTTTGTAGCGTTCTTTATTTTCGGCATCTTTTAAGGTCTTTTCCTGAATAACCAGCTTTTTGGCAAGTCTTTCAAGATTGTTGTTTAAAAGCTTCAAAAGGTCGGCGGATTTTTGCCTCATACGTTCCTTTTTGTCACGCTCGTAATAGAATGTTGAAACCACTTCGCTTATGGTGTCAAAATACTCAACCTTATAGCTTTCACCGTAATAAGTGACAGGAACTGCGGAAAAATCAAGAGGTTTTCCCAACGGGTCAAAGATTATGCAAGGTGCAAACTTAATATTTTGCGAAAATTCGATAAGCTTTTTAAGTATCTGCTTTTTGCTGATTTCGGAAAGTTCGCCCAAAACCAGAGAGTTTGTTCCGATTGCGGAGAACACAATTTCACGTGCTGTAGCAGGGCTTATTCCTGAAACGGCACTCATAATAGCCTTGTCGGGAGTGCTTGCATCGTGGGAAAAATCAAGTGCCACATTCTGCATTTTTTCTGTGTCAAGTATCGGGATTTTATCCTGCATAGGCGGAAGCTCATAGGTCAATCCCGGAAGAATCTGGCGTACGGAGCTCAAGGAAAAGTCAATGTGTTTTGCCGAATCAATTATGCGGTAATCCTCGGCACACAAAATGACGTTTGAGTTTCTGCCCATTATCTCGCATATTAAATGCTTTGTTGAAAGGTCGCCAAGCTCGTTGTAGGATTCAATATCTATCTCAATAATACGTTCAAATTCAGGCTGTGATACTTTAACGATTTTTCCTGAAGTCAGGTGTTTTCTGAGAAGCATACAAAACATAGGCGGAGTTTTCGGGTTTTCCTTTGAAACTTCGGAAAAATGCACTCTTGCATTGTTTGCGCTGGCACTCAAAATCAGCTTATAAGACCCACCCTGAGTGCGAATGGAAATCATAAGCTCGTCCTTTTCCGGCAGGTAGATTTTGTCAACTCTTCCGCCGATTATTGTGTTGCATAGTTCTTCAACTGTTTTCTTAACGCAAATTGTATCAAAAGCCATATATTTTTTATCTCCAAATCATTGTGTAAAACCCGTATTTTGTGCGGTTTTTACACACTTCAAATATATTCATTAACTATTGTAGCACAAAAACGTGAGAAAATCAAAAAAAATTAAAGATTTTTTGAAAAAAGTCTGTTATTTTTGAAAAAAATATGGTATAATAATTTGAATAATGATAAAGTGGGTGAAGTGTATGCTGAAAAGTATGACAGGTTATGGCAGAAACGAAGCTATAGAGGGCGGTAAGAAGATTTTATGCGAGATAAAATCAGTAAATCACCGCTATTCTGATTACAACATAAAAGTTCCGAAATATTACGGCTTTTTAGAGGACAAGGTAAGAGAGTTTGCGTCAAAGCATATATCACGCGGTAAGGTTGATATTTACATTGCCGTAGAAAGCTTTGAAGAGTCCGACAAGGAAATCGCAGTTAATATGGAACTCGCAAAAAGTTACATAGAGGCTTTAAAGAGTCTTCGTGATGAATTTTCTCTTCGTGATGACGTTTCGGTATCAAGCGTTGCAAGATACCCTGACATTTTCACAATCGAGCGAAAGGAAGAGGACGAGGAGCAAATCTGGGAAGCCGTTAAAAAGGTTTTAGAGCCTGCGATATTGTCTTTTACCGCTATGCGTGAGCGTGAGGGTGAGCGTATTCAGAAAGATTTGGAGGCTCGAATCGAGTATATGAAATCTATCGCAAATAAGATAGACGAGCGTTCTTTGGAAACTGTTAATGAGTACAGGGAACGCCTTTATGAAAAGATTAAAGAGGTTCTTGAAAATAAGGATATTGACGATGCAAGAGTTCTGACTGAGGTCGCAATTTTTGCGGACAAGGTTGCCGTGAATGAAGAAATGGTGCGTCTTGCAAGTCACTTTGTTGAGTTCTATAACATCTGTTCATCAGGTGAGCCGGCGGGAAGAAAGCTTGACTTCTTAATTCAGGAAATCAACCGCGAGATAAACACAACCGGCTCAAAGGCAGGGGATATCGAAGTTGCCAAGATGGTTGTAGAACTAAAAGCTGAAACCGAAAAACTTCGTGAGCAGATTCAGAACATTGAATAGGAGGCAAAAATGAAACTGATAAACATCGGATTTGGGAATATTGTTCCGGCGGAAAAGGTGGTAGCCATAATAAGCCCGGAATCAGCGCCTATTAAAAGAGTTATGCATGAGGCTGACGAGAGAGGTAAGCTTATAAATGCAACATACGGAAGAAGAACAAGAGCGGTTATCGTCACATCATCTGACCACATAATCCTGTCTGCACTTCAGCCTGAAACCATATCAAACCGTTTGGCACAGGAGGATGATGAATAATGAGTAAAGGTTCACTTTTTGTTATATCAGGTCCCTCCGGAACAGGAAAGGGTACAGTATGTGCAAAGCTTTTAAAGGAGGAGAACATCTTCCTTTCAATTTCGGCAACAACCCGTGATATGCGTGCGGGAGAAACCGAGGGCGTTACATACTATTACACTGACACCGAAAAGTTTGAAAAAATGATTGAAAACGGCGAAGTGCTGGAATATGCGGTTTATGGCGGTAACTATTACGGAACACCTAAAAAAGCCGTTACCGAAATGTTGGATAGCGGAAAGAATGTAATTCTGGAAATTGAGGCACAAGGTGCATTAAAGGTAAAGGAACTGATGCCTGAAGCAATCCTGATATTTGTTGTTCCGCCGTCAATCGAGGAATTAAGAAGACGCTTAAAAGAGCGTGCAAGAGAGGATGATGCGGAGATTGAACGCCGTATCAATGCAGCGAAGTGGGAATTTTCCCAGTCGCCAAAGTATAACTATGTTATAGTTAATGACGACCTTGACCAGTGCGTCAAGGATACGTTAGATATTATAAAGTCAGCAAATGACAGACAACAAATGATAGAAAAACTATTAAGCGAAATTTAAAAGGAGAAGAGAACAATGATTATTAAACCAGGAATCAGTGCACTTGAAAAATGCGTAGAGGACGGCTGCAGATACATTTTAGTAACTATGGCAGCTAAAAGAGCAAGAATGCTCGGCGAAAATGATGACAGCACAGTAACTTGCGATTCAGAAAATCCTGTTTCAAAAGCAGTAATGGAAATTTCCTGCGGAAAGATAGGATATAAAAAGGCGAAAATTGACGAAGACTAATTTGGAGGGAAACCCTTGATTGCAGAGGTAGTAGTAAATCACAAATCAAAAAGTTTAGATAAAGTGTTTGACTACGCTATTTCCGATGGGCTGGATGTTAAAATCGGCTCATCTGTGATAGTTCCTTTTGGCAAGGGAAATAAACCAAAAGAAGCCTATGTTTTAAAGGTCAAGGAGAAATCAACTGCCAAAAATTTAAAAAGCATCCAAAGACTTTCAAAGGATATTTGTCTTTTTGATGAAAAACAGCTGGAGCTTATAAAGTGGATGAGGGAGAAATACCTTATCACTTATCTTGATGCAATCCATGCAGTAGCACCATCAGGAACTGAGGTGAAGCCTGAGGAATGGATTGTGCTTTCAGAGGAAGTAAAATACGGCGAGACTGACGAGATTATTCTAAAGCTTCAAGAGTGCGGAGCTGCTTCTGAAATCAACCGCTTTTTAGCCAAATTTGATGAAAGCATCAAAAGTAAACTCACCAAACTGATAGAAGAGGGCAGAATAAAGCGTGAATTCCGCGACTCAAGAACTGTTAGCGACAAGCTCATAACCGTTTGCGAGCTTAACATAGAAGACGGCGAGGTTGAAAAGGTTTTAACAACTCTCGAAAAAAGCAACGCTTATATTCAGGCAAGAATGATAGAGCTTTTATCAGAATGCGGAAGACTTTCATTATCAGACCTTGTGAACTTTTCGGGAGGTTCCTATAGCGGTATCCGTTCTCTTTTAAAAAAAGGATATATTGAAACCTTTGAGGTTGAAGTTTTAAGAGAACCAAAGGAAATTGAGCTTAACAAAAAAGAGAAGCCTTGCGAGCTTACCGATGAGCAAAAAGACGTTTTAAAAAGTCTTCTTAATACTGTAGAAAAAAGAGAATACAAGCCATATCTTTTACACGGTGTAACAGGCTCGGGTAAAACCGAGGTGTATATGCGTGTTATTGAGGAAACCATAAAGGGCGGAAGACAGGCAATTGTGCTTGTGCCTGAAATTTCCTTAACTCCGCAGATGGTGGCAAGATTTAAAGGTCGGTTTGGAAAAAGAACGGCGGTTATTCATTCGGGACTTTCTTTGGGCGAGAAGTATGACCAATGGAAGAAAATACAGTCGGGCGATGCGGACATTGTCATCGGCGCACGCTCTGCCGTTTTTGCACCGTTTAAAAATATTGGCGCAATCATTGTGGACGAAGAGCACGAACAGACATATAAGTCAGAAATGTCGCCACGATATGAAACACACGAGGTTGCGGAATTTCGAGCAAAACAGTATGACGCTGTTTTGGTATTTGCATCGGCAACACCGCTTGTGACAAGCTATTATAAGGCACAAAAGGGAGAATATGCGCTTCTTGAAATGAAAAACCGAGTAAACCGAAAAGCTATGCCGAAAGCCTGCGTTGTGGATTTAAGGCAGGAGCTTGAGAACGGTAACCGCTCAGTTATAAGCCAGAGGCTTCAGGAGGAAATCAGGAGAAATCTTGAATGCGGGGAACAGACTATTCTGTTTTTGAACAGACGCGGATTTTCGACCTTTGTTTCCTGCAGAAAATGCGGATATGTTGCGGAATGCCCGAACTGCAGTATTTCATTGAAGTACCATAAGTTTGACGATACATTAAGATGTCACTATTGCGGTCATACCGTTTCAAACTACAAAACCTGCCCTGAATGTGGCAGTAATTACATACGGTATTTTGGAGGCGGAACGCAAAAAGTCCAAGAGGAAATACATTCACTTTTCCCGAATGCAACCACAATCCGTATGGACGTAGACACTACGGGGACTAAAAATTCACACAGTGAAATTTTAAATAAATTTGAAAAAGAGAAAATTGATATTCTGATAGGAACACAGATGGTAACAAAGGGGCTTGACTTCCCTGATGTAACACTTGTGGGAGTGATTTCTGCAGATACAATTTTGAATATAGATGATTTTCGGTCACAGGAGCGGACGTTCTCAATTCTGGAACAGGTTACAGGACGTGCAGGCAGAGCGGAAAAGTCGGGCAGGAGCATAATCCAGACCTACAGCCCTGAAAATAAGGCGATACAGTATATGTGTGCGCATAATTATCAGGACTTCTATCGTGAGGAGCTTTTGGTAAGAAAAGCTATGTGGTATCCGCCGTTTTGTGAAATTGTTTCAGTAATTTTTTCAGGCTCGGTTGAGGCAAGCGTTTCAAAGTGTGCTAAATTCTTTGCAAAAAATTTAGAATCACTATCCGAAATGGAACAAAAGACACAAGTGCTGGGACCAATTCCTGCATATGTGTCAAAAGTAAAAAATAAATATATTTACAGACTTTTGATAAAGTGCGAGAACATAGATATGTTAAACGAAACACTTGTTTTAGCACGTGATAAGTGCAAGAAAAATGCAAACTATGAGAATATTACGGTTGTAATAGATAAAAACCCAAACAGTTTGTAATTTTAAGGAGAAAAAAATGGGATTAAGAGAAATAAGAAAAAAAGGTGACGAAATTCTTTATAAGCCTTGTAAAGAGGTTAAGGAATTTGATAAAAAGTTGGCGATTTTGCTTGACGATATGTATGATACAATGGAAAAGAGTGACGGCGTCGGGCTTGCAGCACCGCAGGTTGGTATCCTAAAAAGATGCGTTGTAATTGATATCGGTGAGGGCAGAATTGAGCTTGTAAACCCGAAAATCATAAAGGAAGAAGGCTCGCAGATTGGTCAGGAGGGCTGTTTAAGCGTTCCGGGTGAATGGGGCGAAGTTGAAAGACCGCAAAAGGTTACCGTAGAGGCGTATGACCGCCACGGCAAAAAGTTCACAATGACAGGAGAGGACCTTTTGGCACGTGCATTCTGCCACGAGCTTGACCATTTAGACGGAAAATTGTTTTTAGACAAGGTTATAAGATTTATTGAGGAATAACTATGAGAGTTTTATTTATGGGTACACCGGATATTGCGGCAACCTGCCTTGAAATCCTTGTAAAAAAGGGTATCGGGGTTATAGCTTGCGTAAGCCAGCCTGACAAACCAAAAGGCAGAGGTCATAAGCTTATGCCGACTGATGTCAAGGTAAAGGCAGAGGAGCTTAATATTCCGGTATATCAGCCTGAAAAACTTAAAAACGGAGAACTTCAGCCGATTTTAGATGAGTTGAAGCCGGACTTAATTGCAGTTGTTGCATACGGCAAGATTTTGCCGAAGTATATCTTGGATTATCCAAAATACGGCTGTGTTAATATGCACGCATCACTTCTTCCGAAGCTTCGCGGTGCAGCGCCTATTCAGTGGGCAGTTATAAACGGCGATGAGGTGACAGGCGTTACAACAATGCTTATGGCAGAAGGACTTGACACGGGAGATATGCTGTTGTCAAAGAAAATCACAATCGGCGAGTACGAAACCTCAGAAGAACTATTTGAAAGAATGGCAAAAGAGGGCGGAGAAATTTTAGCCGAAACCATACAGAATATAGAAAACATCACGCCGGTTCCGCAAAACCACGATGAGCATACATATGCACCAATGATTTCAAAGGATATGGCGCATATTGATTGGAATAAGACCACAAACGAGATTTCAAAGCATATCTGCGGAATGAATAGCTGGCCTATGGCATACAGCATTTATGACGGCGAGGTTATGAAAATAATAACTGCCCGAAAAGGTGATGTTACGGTCGGCAAAAACGGCGAGATTGTGGGATACGAAAAGGGAAAGGGTCTTCAGGTTAAGACTTCTGACGGCTCTGTCTACATTCAGGTTGCCCAATTTGCCGGTTCAAAGAGAATGGGTATAGATGAATATTTAAGGGGACATGAGATAAAAATTGGAACTGTTTTGGAATAAGGAGAGATTAAAATGTTCTTTTACGACCCAACTTATTTTTTGGTAATTATAGGATTTATATTTGCGGCATTTGCCTCAAGTGGTGTGCAGAGTGCTTTTAATAAATATTCAAAGGTTAAAAGCTACCGAAACTATACAGGTAAAGATGCGGCAAGAAAAATTTTAGACGATAACGGGCTTTATAATGTGCAAATTGAGCATATAAGCGGTAACTTAAGCGACCACTATGACCCAAAGGCAAATGTAATAAGACTTTCTGATGCCACATATAGTGACACATCTGTTGCTGCAATCGGTGTTGCGGCACACGAAGCGGGTCACGCTGTCCAACACGCAGTTGGCTATGTGCCAATCAAGGTGCGAAATGCAATCGTTCCGGCAGTGAATATTGCATCAACACTTTCAATGCCGCTTTTCTTAATAGGCTTGTTGTTTGCACTGCCCGCACTGACAAATTTTGGAATAATTCTGTTTTCAGGAGCGTTGGTATTTCAGGTTGTAACCTTGCCGGTGGAATTTAATGCATCACGCCGTGCTATTACTATCTTAAACCAGAGCGCTATGCTTGAAGAGGATGAACTGCGTGGCGCAAAAAAAGTGTTAAATGCCGCTGCTATGACCTATGTTGCGGCAGTTATATCAACTGCACTTCAGCTTTTAAGATTAGTGCTTTTAAGTAATTCAAGAAGAAGAGATTAAGGAATTTTTATGCAGAACCCAAGAGAAGTTGCGCTTTTGGCGCTTTACGAAATTGAATATGACGGTGCATATTCCAATATGGCGGTAAAATCTGCTTTGCCAAAATTGGAAGACAGTCGTGACAAAGGTCTTGTGACCCAGCTTGTCTATGGGGTAGTGCGCAGAAAATTAACACTTGACTATATAATTTCAAGGTATTCGAAAGTCAAGATAAAAAAGCTTTCAAAATACGTGCTTTTAATACTTCGTATGGGTGTTTATCAGTTGTATTTCACTGATAAAATACCTGAATCTGCGGCAGTTAACGAAAGTGTCAGGCTTGCCAAAAAATACTGCGGAAAATCCGCAGGCTTTGTAAACGGCATACTTCATTCAGTAATCCGTGGAAAAAGCACGTTAGAGTATCCAAAAGATAAAATAGAAAACCTTTCGGTAAAGTATTCATTCACAGAAGAAATGGTGGAGCTTTTGTGGGGCTCCGGATTTTGTGAGGAACTGTTAAATGCTTTAAATGAAGAGCCTGAAACAACGGTAAGAGTGAACACACTAAAGGGTGAAGACCTTGAAACCGAGTGTGAGGTGTCACCGGTATATAGCGGTGCAAGAATACTAAAGGGTACTGATATTTCTAAAAATCCTGACTACAAAAAAGGCAGAATTATCCCGCAGGATATTGCGGCTATGATGGCATCGGTTGCCCTTTCACCAAAGCCGGACGAAACTTGCATTGATATGTGTTCGGCACCGGGCGGAAAGGCAACACATTTAGCAGAGCTAATGAAAAACAGGGGCAAAATTTACGCCTTTGACATACATCCGCATAAGGTTGAGATAATCAAAAAGAATGCGGAGCGTATGGGTATTTCAATAATAGACGCCAAAGTGGGAGATGCTCTTAAGCTGAACGGGGACTTGACAGGTACGGCGGACAAGGTTTTGGCAGATGTTCCCTGCTCAGGACTTGGAATTATAAGACGAAAGCCGGACATTAAGTGGAACAAGGATGATTTAGAGGATCTTCCTGAAATTCAGTATCAAATCTTAAAAAACGCAGCTGAATATCTGAAGCCGGGCGGAGAGATTGTTTATTCCACCTGCACAATTTTAAAACGTGAAAACGAAGATGTTGTGATGCGGTTTTTGGAAGAGAATAAAGAATTTGAGCTTTTGCCGATAGAACTTGAGGGGAAGCTGAAACGTGAAAACAAGGGATATATAACCCTTTATCCGAATATAGATGGTACAGACGGATTCTTCATCTGTAAGATGAAAAGGAAATGCAAATGATAGATTTAAAGGATTTTGAATTTAGTGAGCTTGAAGACTTTTTAAAAGAGCTTGGTGAACCAAAGTTCCGTGCAGGACAGATTTTCGAGTGGCTTTCAAAAGGCGTTGAAAGCTTTGACGAGATGACAAACATCTCAAAAGCCACACGTGAAAAGCTTGCCGGGGTGAGTTTTGTTTCAACTCTTAAAATTCGTGAAAAGTATGTTTCAAAGCTTGATAAAACAACAAAATATCTTTTTGAGTTGCCTGACGGAAACTGCATAGAAAGTGTGGTTATGTATTATAACCATGGAATTTCAATCTGCATTTCATCACAGGTTGGTTGCCGTATGGGATGCGGATTTTGTGCATCAACAATCGGCGGACTATACAGGAGCTTAACACCGGGCGAAATTTTAAATCAGGTCATATTTGCCCAAAAAGATATTGGCGAGCGTATAAGCAACATCGTAATGATGGGTATAGGCGAACCGCTTGATAATTTTGATAATGTGATAAAGTTTTTGCATAACGTAAATCACGAAAAGGGATTAAACATCGGCTATCGGCATATTTCCCTTTCCACCTGCGGACTTGTTCCGAAGATTTATGACCTTGCAAAAGAGAATATGCCGATTACGCTTTCGGTGTCATTACACGCACCGAATAACGACATACGAAACTCAATAATGCCGGTGAACAGGAAGTATCCGGTTGAGGAACTGATAAAAGCCTGCAAAGACTATATAAAAACCACAACACGAAGAATCAGCTTTGAATATTCGCTGATAAGCGGTGTTAATGATTCAAAAGAAAATGCAGACGAGCTGGCACGGCTTTTAAAAGGAATGCTGTGCCAC
Organism: Clostridia bacterium; assembly: GCA_045658645.1. GTDB lineage: Bacteria > Bacillota > Clostridia > UBA1381 > UBA1381 > UBA1738. The sequence goes on from JAZOVJ010000028.1 coordinate 15,839, forward strand.
GTGAATTTGATTCCCGTTAATAAAATTGAGGAGCGGGAATTTCATAAAGGAAACAAAAAGGAAATCCGTGATTTCTGCGAAAGGTTAAACAACCTTGGCATAAATGCTACGGTACGCAGGGAGCTTGGGTCTGACATTCAGGCATCCTGCGGACAGTTAAGGAAAAAACTATTATAAAATCCTTTTAAAAAGGGAGGTGATTTTATGAGAATGGGAGCATATTCCGATACGGGAAGAGTACGAAAAATCAATGAAGACAGTTACTTTTCATACAGAAACGAAAACCTGATGGGTGCTATGGTTGCGGACGGTATGGGCGGACATGCCAAAGGGGAAGTCGCAAGCAAAATGGCAACAATGATTATAAAGGACCATATTATACGAGTGTTCAACCCGGATATGGACTATGTGGAGCTTGGCGAAATGATAAGGCGTGCCTTTATTGAAGCCAATGCAGAAATCTATGAATATTCACGCCACAAGGAAAATTCCGAGGGTATGGGAACTACCGCATCAATGGCGTTTATATACAAGGGTAAGCTGATCGTTGTTCACGTAGGGGACAGCCGTGTTTATACCGTAAAAAACGGAATTATACAGCAGATTACCACTGACCATTCTTTAGTTCAGGAGCTACTGTCCCGGGGACGAATTACAAGCGATGATGCGAGAAATCACCCGCAAAAGAACGTGATAACACGAGCCATAGGAACTGATGCATCAATTAAGGTGGATGTTCGTATTGTTGATTATAATGATGAAACGGTTATTGTAAGCTCGGACGGGCTTACAAACCTTGTGAGCGATACGCAGATAATGGAAATAATAGACGGATGCGATGATTTGCAGGCGGGCGTTGAAGAACTGGTAGCCCTTGCAAATAAAAAAGGCGGTATGGATAATATAACCTGTATTGCATTTGATAAACTAAAGGAAAAAGAGATTTAAAACACCCGTTAGTTGATAGATGAAAGGAGAGTCTAAATGGACTACTTGATAGGGAAGGTTATCGGGAACAGATACGAGATTATTGAAAAAGTCGGCACAGGCGGAATGGCAACTGTATATAAGGCAAAGTGTCAGGTGCTTGACAGATTTGTTGCTATAAAAGTGCTTAAGGATTCTTTGAAAAACGACACAGAAGTGGTTAAAAAATTCAACACAGAGTCCCGCGCAGCAGCAAGGCTTTCGCACCCGAACATAGTGCAGGTTTATGATGTTTCAGAAAGCGGAGACCTTGACTACATAGTAATGGAACACGTTGACGGTATAACGCTGAAGGAATATATAGCAAGAGCGGGGCATTTAGAGCCGAAAGAGGCTTGCGAGTTTGCAGCACAGATAGGAAGAGCTTTGGTATGCGCTCATGCCGGCGGAATCATTCACCGTGACATAAAGCCGCACAATGTGCTTATGGCACCAGACGGAACTCTGAAGGTTGCGGACTTCGGTATTGCACAGGCGGCAACAAGCGAAACTATGGTAGCAGGAAGCGGGGCTATGGGCTCTGTTCACTATATTTCGCCGGAACAGGCGCGGGGCGGATTTATCAACGAGCGAAGCGATATATATTCTCTTGGTGTTGTTCTTTATGAAATGTTAACAGGTGAAGTACCGTTTGACGGAGCAAATCCGGTTGCAGTAGCACTTGCGAAGCTTGAAAAGGATGCCGTTGACATAAGAGAAAAGTGTTGCCACGAAATACCTGACGAGGTTTGCGATATAGTAATGAAGGCTATTTCAAAGGACCAGCATTCAAGATACCAGAGCGCACAGGAAATGGTGGCAGACCTTGAAAAAGTGATAGGCATAGCACCAAGTATGCGGGGTGCGAGAGAGGGTAAATTTGAAACCAAACGTCTTGACAGTAATAAGGCAAGGGAAGAGTATAATATGAGAAAGAATAAGAAGCATAAAAAAGGAAATAAGAACATAAAGATTGCTGTTTTTGCAGTGGTTGCGGCGGTTCTTTTGGGTATCTTATCATATTGCTCAATGACCGGCGGTACACAGGAGTATCAGGTGCCGGACCTTACAAATCTGACTATTGAAGAAGCCGAAGAGGTTTTAAAAAGAGCAGATTTAAGACTAAACGAAGATATTGATTATGAAGAATCGGAAGAGGTTGAAGAAGGAAAGATTATAAAGCAAAATCCGGGCATCAATCAGTCAGTAAAGAAGAACAGAAAAATCAAGATAACTGTAAGTCTTGGCTCAGATAAGGAAATGATAGACATTCCTGATGTTGTGAACCTGAAACAAGAGGAGGCCGAAAAGCGTCTTCGTGACAGTGGCTTTAAATACACAATTGAAGAAGAATTCAGCGAAACTATCGAAATTGGCTATGTTATAAAGCAGGAGCCTGAGGCAAAGGGTAAAGCAGAAAAAGGAACAGAGATTACGATTTATGTAAGTGCCGAAGAAGAGCAGGCGGTTGTTCCGAAGGTAACCGGCATTTTCCAGACAGAAGCTGAAAAATTAATAGAAGAAGCAGGGCTTGTTGTTGGCGACATCACAATGGGAGAGAGCGATGAAGAAAGAGGCAAGGTAATCGGTCAGTCGCCATCTGCCAAGACAGGCGTTGAAAAGGGAACAAAGGTCGACCTTATGATTTCAGAGGGAACAGGACCTGAGCCAACACCGTCAACACAGCCATTAAAGAAAAAGACCCTGACAATCAACATTCCTGCATCAGGCGGTGAAACTGTTCATATCAGGGCAGTAGCTAACGGTAAGGAAATTTATAATAAGACTCATAAGCGGACAGAGGGCACTGTAGACATCCCTGTTCAGTCATCAAAAGATGCAAGCGTTCAGGTGTATATGGACGATAAGCTGGTTGCGGATAAGGTGATTTATTTTGATTAAGGGTAGAATAATTAAGGGAATCGGTGGCTTTTACTATGTAAAGGCTGCCGATAATACCATTTATGAATGTAAGGCGAGGGGCATTTTCCGAAAGGAAAGCATCAAACCCGCAATAGGTGACTTTGTAGACATTTTGGTGGAAAACGGCAAGGGGAGCATTGAAAAAATATATCCAAGAGTGTCTTACCTTGTCCGTCCTACAGTTGCAAATATTGACGTTTTGGTTATTGTTGTTGCGGCAGCAGAGCCGGAGCCAAATATACTTTTAATTGACAAGTTGTTGGTTAATGCGGAAAATGTAGGAATTTCACCGGTTATTCTGATTAATAAAACAGACGTTAAATCAGGCGGAAAAATAGCAGAAATTTACGAAAAAGCGGGATATCCCGTAGTTTTGACTTCTGCAAAGGAAAAAGACGTAAAAGGCACAATTTTACCGTATATAAAGGACAAGACCTCCGCTTTTGCAGGGCTTTCCGGAGTGGGAAAATCTACAATTTTGAACCTTATAACCGATACAAAACAGGAAACAGGCGAGATTTCCGATAAGATAAAACGAGGAAAGCACACGACCCGTCACGTAGAGCTTTTAGAGCTTCAAGAGGGCGGATTTGTTCTTGACACACCGGGGTTTTCGTCTTTTGAAATTGACAGCATAAAGGCGGACGAGCTTTGCAAAAACTTCCCTGAAATGCGGGATTTGGAGGATATGTGCAGATTTAAAGGCTGTAAGCATATAAACGAGCCTGACTGTATAGTAAAGGAAAAGGTAGAGTCAGGAGAAATTGCAAAAAGCAGATACGAAAGCTACGTTGCGTTATTTAATGAACTAAAAAAGATAAAGGAATGGGAAAAATAATGATACTATCACCATCAATGCTATCGGCTGACTTTTCAAAGCTGGGCGAACAGATTAAAGAGGTAGAAACAGCAGGAGCGCAGTGGCTTCATATAGACGTTATGGACGGACTTTTTGTGCCGAACATAAGCTTTGGAGCTTGCGTTTATAAATGCATAAGAGATATGTCAAACCTGTTTTTTGACGTGCATCTTATGGTTACAGACCCGGAAAGATATATTGAGGACTTTGCAAAAGCCGGAGCGGATATGATAACATTTCACGTTGAGGCAACAAAAAAGGCAGACGAGTGTATTGAAAAAATACACGCACTTGGCAAGAAAGCAGGAATATCTTTAAATCCGGGAACGCCTGTTGATGCTGTAAAGCCGTATCTTGACAAGGTGGATATGGTGCTTGTAATGAGCGTTAATCCGGGATATGGCGGACAATCTTATATTGAAGATGTCAACCCTAAAATTACAGAACTTCGCAAGCTTTGCGGTGACGATTTCTTAATCGAGGTGGACGGCGGAGTTAAGAAATCAAATATAAAATCTGTTGTGGACCTTGGCGCAAATGTTATTGTTGCAGGTTCTGCGGTGTTTAATGATGACATAACAGGGTCTATAAAAGGACTTTTGGAGGAAGTATGACAGGGGTTATAATCTGCGGCGGAAATGTTGGGGAATATATTAATGATTACATAGGAGCAGACGATTTCGTGATTTGTGCGGACTCTGGCTATGACCATGCAAAAAGGTTTGGGATAATTCCTGATATTGTAATCGGCGATATGGATTCGACAGAGTATAATGACATAGCAGAGGAAAAAAGAGTTTACCCGAAACGCAAGGATTTTACCGATTCAGAGCTTGCTGTTATGTATGCTTTGGAAAAAGGTTTTGAAAAGGTTCTGCTTTTTGGTATGATTGGAACAAGAATGGACCATTCCCTTGCGAACATAGGAATGATTTCACGGCTTAAGAATGCAGTAATAATCGATGAAAATAACGAGATTTATTTTGCAGAAGACGAATTTTCGCTTAACGGAAAACCGGGCGATATTATATCAATAATACCATTTAAAGAAGACCTCTTTGGAGTTACAACCAAGGGACTTGACTATCCTTTGGAAAACGGGACAATCAAGTGCGGTACAAGCCTTGGCATAAGCAACGTTATGATAAAAAACACCTGCCGTATTAAAATCGAAAAAGGCAAGGCACTTATTATAAGGAGTAAGGACTAATGATATACCTTGACAATGCGTCAACAACAAAACCGAATACAGAGGCACAAAAGGCGGTAATTACCACCTTTTCTGATTTTGGAAACCCATCAAGTCTTCACGGTCTTGGACTTAAGGCAGAAAAGATAGTAACAGGCGCAAGAGAAAATATCGCAAGAGTTTTAGGTGTAATGCCACAGAACATCTGCTTCACTTCGGGCGGTACTGAGTCAAATAACACCGCAATTTTGGGATACTGTATGGCAAACAAAAAGCGCGGAACTCACGTTATAACCACAAAAATTGAGCATCCGTCAGTTCTTGAGCCGTTCCGTATTTTAGAGAAAAATGGATTTTCAGTTACTTATCTTGACGCAAACCAAAACGGCGAAATTTCCCTTGATGCACTGGGAGAAGCACTAACCGAAGATACGATTTTTGTAAGTGTAATGGCGGTTAATAACGAAACAGGAACAATCCAGCCTTTTGATAAAATAAAGGCGGTTATGAAGAAAAGGTGTCCTAAAGCAGTGTTGCATACCGATGCAGTTCAGGGATTTTTAAAGGTGGATATTAAGCCAAAAGCTATGGGTATTGACCTTTTGTCAATAAGTGGTCATAAAATCGGCGGAATAAAAGGTACGGGCGCTTTGTATATTGCGGATGGCGTGCATATAAGCCCGCTTATTGCAGGTGGCGGACAACAGAAGAATATGCGCTCGGGAACAGAAAATGTGGCAGGAATTGCGGCATTCGGTGCGGCAGTGGAAAATTATGTTCCTGTCAATAAAAGCATAAGAGAAGAACTGAAAACTAAAATTGAAGAAAATATAGACAACATAAAAATTAACGGAATTGAAAATAATTCGGGTTATGTTTTAAACATATCCTTTCTGGGTATAAAATCAGAAATCCTTCTTCATTCTTTGGAAGCAAAAGGCATCTATGTTTCAACAGGGTCAGCCTGTTCTTCAAATAAGCCTATGCCAAGTCACGTGCTATCGGCTATGGGCTGCAATAAAAAAGAGATTGAGGGTGCAATAAGATTCAGCTTTTCAAGTGAGGAATTTGATGTTGATTACGTTATTGACACATTAAAGGACGAAGTTAATAATATACGAAAATACGTGAGGTAACAAAGTGAAAGAAATAATTCTGGTAAAATACGGCGAAATAATCCTAAAGGGCGGCAATCGACCTAAGTTTGAGAAAATTCTTATACAAAACATTTCCGATGCCATAAAAAACATAGCAACTGTTAAAATTACAATACAGCAGGCTACAATATACGTGGAGGTAGAGGAAACTGACAGAATTGACCTTGTTTGCGAAAGACTTTCCCTTATCTTCGGTATCGTGTCGGTAACACGTGCCGCAGTTTGTGAAAAAACAGTTGAAGACATCGAAAAGAAAGCGATTGAATATTTAAAGGATGACCTTTTGCCCGGTAAAAAATTTAAGGTTGAGGCAAAGCGTTCAGACAAAAAATTCCCGCTTAATTCTGTGGAGCTTGCCATTGAAGTTGGCGGATTTTTGCACGAAGAATGTGACGGTCTTATTGTTGACGTACACGAGCCTGAGCTTACTGTTCAGGTGGAAGTCCGTGACAGATTTGCATTTGTATACCTTCGTGAAAAGCGTATAAAAGGTCAGGGCGGTATGCCAATCGGTACAGGCGGAAAGGCTACACTTTTATTATCAGGCGGTATCGACAGCCCTGTGGCAGGTCATATGATTGCGAAGCGAGGTATTGAAATTGATGCGGTAAACTTCTTCAGTTTCCCGTATACAAGCGACAGAGCAAAGGAAAAGGTAATCGAGCTTGCATCAATAATTGCAAGATACACCTCAAAAATCAACCTTTATATTGTGCCGTTTACTGAAATTCAGCTGGCAATCCGTGATAATTGCCCTGAAGAGCATATGACACTTATAATGCGCAGATTTATGATGAAGATTTCGGAGATTGTGGCGAAAAATAACAAATCGCTGGCACTTATAACAGGTGAGAGTGCAGGGCAGGTGGCATCGCAAACACTTTCCGCTCTTGACGTTACAAATTCTGTTGTAGATATGCCTGTTTTAAGACCGCTTATAGGTATGGATAAAACAGAAATTATTGAGCGTGCATACGCTATTGATACATTCCAGACATCAATACTTCCTTATGAGGATTGCTGTACTGTGTTTACACCAAAACACCCTACAACAAACCCTAAGCGTGCTATGATAGAAAAAAGCGAAAAAAGACTTGACATAGACGCTTTAATTGAGGCAGCGGTAGCAGGTGTTGAAAAAATAGAAGTCTACCCTAAAATGTAACATTACTATTGCATTTTGGCGGTAAATATGGTAAAATAAAAGTTAAGAATATGCACAGATTTCGGAGGGTTTTCGAATGGATAAAAAACTGGATGAAAAGCAGGTAGCTGAGAATAAAGCCGAAAAAAGAAAGGCGCTTGATGCTGTATTCGGAGCGATTGAAAAGCAGTACGGCAAGGGCAGTATTATGAAGCTTGGAGAAGCACCACACGTTGATGTTGATGTTATCCCGACAGGCTCATTAACACTTGATATGGCGCTTGGGGTAGGCGGTATTCCAAAGGGCAGAGTTGTTGAAATTTATGGCCCTGAATCTTCAGGTAAAACAACAGTTGCTCTTCACGTTGTTGCAGAGGCGCAAAGAAAAGGCGGAGAGGCTGCGTTTATTGACGCAGAGCACGCTCTTGACCCTGTTTATGCGAAAAACCTTGGAGTTGATATAGATAACTTAATTGTATCCCAACCGGATACAGGTGAGCAGGCGCTTGAAATTGCAGAGGCTTTGGTAAGAAGCGGTGCACTTGACGTTGTTGTAATCGACTCTGTTGCAGCTTTGGTTCCAAAGGCTGAAATCGAGGGGGAAATGGGAAGCAACCACGTAGGTCTTCTTGCAAGACTTATGTCGCAGGCACTTCGTAAGCTTACAGGTATTACCTCAAAATCAGGAACTGCAGTTATTTTCATAAACCAGATTCGTGAAAAGGTAGGCGTTGTTTACGGTAACCCTGAAACAACACCGGGCGGACGTGCTTTAAAGTTTTTCTCTTCAGTTCGTCTTGAAGTCAGAAGACAGGAAGCAATTAAAAACGGAACTGAGATTATTGGTAATAAGACAAAGGTTAAGGTTGTTAAGAATAAGGTTGCACCGCCGTTTAAAGAAGCAGAGTTTGATATTATGTACGGCGAGGGTATCTCAAAGCTCGGCAACATTATCGATGTGGCAGTAAACTTTGACATTATTAAAAAGAGCGGAGCATGGTTCTCTTATGAAGGAGAAAGACTTGGTCAGGGCCGTGATAACGTTAAAAAGTATATGGAAGAGAATCCTGAATTTACAGATATGATTGAGCGCAAGGTACGTTTGGCACTTTCAGGAAAAGCGGAAGATGTAGTCGAAAATGACAAAAATGATGAATAATTGACCTTGTAATCGGGTATCTTTAACTAAAATTTGCAATTTATTACAAAATTTCTTGACGTATAGGAAAAATTTTAGTATTCTAATAATAGACAGTTATCGTTTTTTTTAAAACGCATTAAGGAGGATCTTATGTATTCAAAGGAAGTTGAAGTTCAGAATCAGGTGGGTTTGCACGCTCGTCCTGCAACATTTTTTATACAGAAAGCAAATGAATTCAAATCAAGCATCTGGGTAGAAAAGGATGACCGTAAGGTAAACGCAAAGAGCTTGCTTGGTGTTTTATCTTTGGGAATTACAAAGGGAACAACAATCAACATTATTGCAGACGGCGCTGATGAGGAAGAAGCCGCTGTAACATTGGTTAATTTGATTGCTTCTAATTTTACTGAATGATATTTACTTAAAAATGTTAAAAATAACTCTGCTTCAAAAGTAGAGTTATTTTCAATTTGAGAGGAATACAGTATGTTTAATCTTGAAGAGGAACTGAAAAACCTGCCCGAACTTCCCGGCGTGTATATAATGCACGATAAGGAGGACGAAATAATATATGTGGGCAAGGCGAAAATATTAAAGAACAGAGTGCGCCAATACTTCGGCAGCAATAAAAACCATAGTCCAAAAGTGGTGGCTATGGTTTCCAATATTGCATATTTTGAGTACATTGTTACTGATTCTGAAGTAGAGGCGCTTGTTTTGGAGTGCAACCTTATAAAAAAGCACAGACCAAAGTACAATATCCTTTTAAAAGACGACAAGCAGTATCCATATATTAAGGTTACAATAAATAAAGACTATCCGTCAGTTTTTATGACGAGAGTCTTAAAAAAGGACGGGGCAAAATATTTCGGACCCTTTGCGGGTATGCAGACTGTGAGGACTGCACTTGAAATTGTGCAGAAAATCTTTAAGCCGCCTCTTTGCAAACGAAAGTTCCCAGAGGATATAGGAAAAGGAAGACCGTGCCTTAACTACCACATTTCAAACTGCTTCGGTCCGTGCATTGAGGGAAATATCACAAAAGACGAATACCGCAAAATTTTCTTTGACATATGTGCCTTTTTAGAGGGCGACCACGAGAAGCTTATAAAAGAAATGCGTGAGGAAATGCTTTTGGCGTCAAAAAATATGGAGTTTGAAAAAGCTGCAGTACTACGTGATAAAATTGAAGCAATAAGACGTTTTGAAGAAAAGCAGAAGATTATAAACACAGACCGCCAGACAGATATGGATATTATCGCAGGCGCACGCCTTGGAAACCACTATTTTATGGAGATTTTCTTTGTCAGAAATGGTAAGATAACAGGCAGAAACAACTATCGTATTGACGGAACAAAGGATACGGAGGACGGCGAGGTTATGTCCGATTTCGTAACCCAGTTTTATGCAGAATCAGAAGATGTCCCAAGGGAAATTTTAACAGAGCATAAGATAGAGGATGACGCTGTTATAAAGGAATGGCTTCGCAAAAAAAGACAGGGCGCTGTGGAGCTTTTGTCACCGCAAAAAGGCGAAAAGAGAAAATTGGTTGAAATGGTGCACAAAAATGCCGAAATTGCGGCGGAAAATTATCGCATTAACAATATAAAAATAGAAGAGAGAAAGAGTAAAATATTAACAGAGCTTGCGAAGAAATTAAGCCTTGAAAAAATGCCGAAGCGAATTGAGTCTTACGACATTTCGAATATTCAGGGCAGTGATAACGTGGCGTCTATGGTGGTTTTTGTAGATGGAAAACCGTCAAAAAAGGACTACCGCAACTTCAAAATAAAGTCATTTACCGGACAAAACGATTTCCTTTCTATGCAAGAGGTGATTTACCGAAGATTTCGTCACGCAGTAGAGGAACAGAGGCAAATCGAGGAGGGAATCCTTAAAACAGAGGATGCGAAGTTCCTGCCACTACCGGACCTTATCCTTTTAGACGGCGGAAAGGGTCAGCTTTCCTCCGTTATGGAAATTATGGAAACCATTGATATGGAAATTCCTGTTTTCGGGTTGGTAAAGGACGGACGCCACAGAACCCGGGGACTTGTGTCGATGACAGGCGAGATAGAAATATCGCCGATAGACAGCGTGTTCAGGTTTTTGGAGAGAGTTCAGGACGAAGTGCATAAGAGTGCCATAGGCTACCACAGAAAGTTAAGAAGCAAATCAATTTCAAAGTCCGAGCTTGACAATATAAAGGGCGTTGGCGAAGTGCGAAAAGCCACACTTATTAAAGCCTTCAAATCAGTAGATAATATTAAAAAGGCAGGTATGGAAGAATTGTTAAAAGTGGTTGACTCAAAAACCGCAGAGGCAGTATACCGATATTTTAAGGAGAAGAATTAATGTTCACATTAAAAACCCGTGGGGATTTGAAATATTTTACTATTGACGAATTTGAAGAAACAGGTATCCTGAAGCATTGTTTTACTACAAGGTACGGCGGTGTAAGCGAAAACGAGTTTAAAAGTATGAATCTTCGTATGAACTGCGATGACAAAAGAGAAAATATTTTAAAGAACTATGAGATAATTTGTGACGAAATTGGTGTAAATTTTGAAAACTTGGTCTTTTCAAATCAGGTGCATTGTGATACAATATTAAGTGTCACAAAAGAGGATATGGGAAATGGTATTACGAAGCCACAAAAGTGGGACGGCGTTGACGGTCTTATAACAAACGAACCCGGCGTACCGATTATAATTTTTGCGGCGGACTGCATTCCGGTATTCTTCTTTGACAAAGAGAAAAAAGTTATTGCCCTTGTCCATTCCGGCTGGAAAGGAACAGTTTTGGGGATAAGCGCAAAATGTATAGACAAAATGGTAACAGAATATTCCTGCGCTCCGGAGGATATAATGGTTGCAATCGGCCCGTCTATCGGGGAGTGCCATTTTGAAGTCGGGGATGATGTGGCAGAAATTTTTGGTGATACCTTCGGAGAATCTGTTCTGAAAAAGTATGAAAAATGGCACGTTAATATGCAAAAAGCCATTGAATTGCAGGTAAGAAAACAGGGCGTAGAGAAAATTATAAGAGCAGATATATGTACCTATTGCCAGAGCGACCTTCTATTTTCGCACAGAAAGACAAACGGAAAAAGAGGAGTTATGGCAGGAATTATGGAGCTTAAATAAAGGGAGTTGTTTGATATAAAGAGGATAATTTGCGGAGCTTTAGCCATCATAACGGCACTATCTTTGATATCCTGCAAAAAAGCAGATGAGGGATATGTAGCAGGCGGAGAGCTTGTTGTAATACAGGACTTTTCTGACATAAGGCTTGGCGTTTACGGGATAGATACTCTAAACCCGATTGCAACAAAGTCGGAAAGTGTGCAAAAGATAACCAATATCGTATATGAATCTCTTTTCACCATTGACGAAAATGGAAAGGAAGAACCGATGCTTGCAAGCTCATACGATGTTTTAAACGGTGGCTCGCAGATCGAGGTTATCTTAAAAAATAATGTGAAGTGGCATGACGGAAAGAACTTTACTGCAGAAGATGTTGCATATACCTTAAGTAAAATGAAAGAAACAGACGGCTTATACAGTAAAATTTCTTCAAAGATACACAGCTTTACGGCTACGGATAAAAACACTATAATTATAACCTTTGAAAAGGAAGAGCCGTCGCCGGCACACCTTCTTACATTTCCAATAATACCAAGACATCTGTATTATTCAGATGGTGCGGATTTTACACCTATCGGGACGGGTAGCTATAAGTTTATTTCAAAAAGCGGAACAGATATAGTGTTAGAACCAAACTCACGTTGGCACGAGGGAAATGTTTCGGAGCGAAAAATTATTGTTAAGATTTTAAAGGACAGGAACGCAGTTTTAGACGCCTTTAATGTTGGCGAAATTGACGCCATAACATCGGACGAATTATCAGAGGGAGCAACACAGAAGAGTAAGTCAGCATCAAAAACAATGGTTTCTGACAGAATGGTGTTTATAGGCTTTAATACCCAAAGCCCTGTTATGACCAAGGCGGTAAGAAAAGCAATAAACCAGAGCCTTGACAGAAAGAAAATTGTTGAAAAAGATGCGTACGGGCAAGGGTTAGCAGCGGAGATTTCCATTAACCCTGAAAGCTGGGTTTTAACAAAAGCACCTGAGAAAACTACCGACAGCTTCCCTGAAGATATTATGGAAAAAGAAGGATATGTTTTAAAGGACGGCGTTTATCACAAGGAAGAGGAAAGGGTTACAATTCGACTTTTGGTAAACACCGATAATACGGAAAGAAGCTTGCTTGCCCAAAGCATAGCATCCGCTTTAAAAACTGCGGGTTTTGATGTTGTTTTGGAGAAAACAGACTATCAGGAATATACCCAAAAAATCGAAAATGACGATTTTGATATGTTTATCGGGGAAACTGAGGTTGGTAGCAACCTGAATCCTGCGGCAATGCTTGCCGGGGGCGATAATTATTTCAACTTTGATACGACACATATAAAAACCGCCATGTCCCGTATTTGCGGACAGAGTGACAAGGACGAAATAAAAGCACAAATCGGTGAATTTATAAATATGTTCTATATTGACCCGCCGTATTTGCCGCTTTATTTCAAGACAGAAAACGTAATTTACGGTTCTTATGTTTCAGGAATTGAAAAACCTGTAAGCTTTGACCCGTATAAGTGCATAGAAAAATGGTATTTCTATGATAAAGACGGAAAGGAAAGTAAGGAAAACGCTGATGAATGATATTATAAAAAATATCGGAGATAAAAGTAAATCCTTAAGCAAAAGCCATAAAAAGATAGCCGAATACGTTCTTGAGAAAAGCGAAAAGGCGGCGTATATGACTGCTGGTCGTCTTTCGGAGAGCGTTGGTGTCAGCGAATCGACAGTTGTGAGATTTGCTTACGAAATGGGCTTTGACGGTTATCCTGAATTCCAGAAAGCATTAAAGGAATATGTAAAAGGACAATTGACAACGGCACAGAGAATGGAGCTTGCTTATGAAAAGCTGGCAAGCGGTGACGTTTTGGCAAGTACCTTAAAAGCAGATATGGGATATATACAGAACACCCTTGACACTATTGACAGAGAGCAGTTCGGACGTGCAGCAGATGCTATATCTTCTGCAGGGAAGATATATGTAACAGGGGTACGAAGTGCCGCGGGTCTTGCAGAATTTTTGAGATTTTATCTGCAGCTTATATTTGATAACGTGTATATGATAAACGTATCAGGCGGCGGATTTTATGAACAGATACTGAATGTGGGAAAGAATGATGTTGTAATAGGAATAAGCTTCCCAAGATATTCAAAAAACACTCTTAAGGCACTTTCTTATGCGAAAAAAGGCGGTGCTACCGTAATCGGCATAACCGACAGAGAGAACTCGCCTGTTGCAATCGAATCGGATATTTGCCTTATTTCAAGAAGTGACACTGCATCTTTTGTGGATTCACTTGTTGCACCTTTAAGCGTTATAAATGCACTTATTGCGGCGGTTGGAATTAAAAACCGTGAAAAAATGCAAAAGAACCTGGAAAAGCTTGAGCAAATCTGGGAAGAATATGAGGTATATGATAAAAATGACGGATAAAACGGTAGTTGTAATAGGCGGAGGCCCTGCAGGAATGATAGCTGCAGGACGCCTTAAGGATAGAGTTAAAAAAGTCATTTTAATAGAGAAAAATCCTATGCTTGGAAAAAAGCTGAGGATAACAGGTAAGGGCAGATGCAACATAACCAATATTGCAGACATTGAAGACATTATGACCAACATACCGACAAACAGCCGGTTTTTGTATAGTGCGCTTTACAGCTTCACCAATGATGATGTTATAAACCTTTTAAATGAGCTTGGTGTTAAAACAAAGGTGGAGCGTGGCGGCAGGGTTTTCCCTGAAAGCGACAGTGCGCGTGATGTTGCAGAGACATTAAAGAGATATGCACTTGGAAAAAATGTAACTCTTTTAAAGGATAAAGTTACCGGCATCATTATAAATGACGGAAAAGTCTGCGGTGTGGAATGCGGTGATAAAGAAATACCTGCCGACAGCGTAATCGTGGCGACAGGCGGTGTTTCCTATCCGCTTACAGGCTCGACAGGAGACGGATACCGGTTTGCAGAAAAGGCGGGGCATACCGTAATCAGCCCGAAGCCGTCTTTAGTGCCTTTGGAAACAAAGGAGAAATGGGTTAAGGACGTTATGGGACTCAGCCTTAAAAATGTAGAGCTTACATTATGGAGCGGTGACAAGAAGATATACACAGATTTCGGCGAAATGCTCTTCACACATTTCGGCATATCAGGACCTATTGTTTTGTCGGCGTCATGTCATTTGAAAAAGGCAAAGGATGCGAAGATAACTATTGACTTAAAGCCTGCACTTTCTGAGGAACAGCTTGACAAACGTATTATTCGTGATTTTGAGGCGGCAGGCAAAAAACATTTGCAAAATTCTTTGGATGAACTATTGCCTCGGGCGCTGATTCCTGTTATAATAAAAGGAGCGGGGCTTGACCCGCATAAAGAGGTTTGCAATATAACAAAAGCCGAAAGATTTAAGCTTTTGGAGATGATAAAAAAGCTCACCCTGACAGTTACCGGAACACGCCCTGTTGATGAGGCGATTATAACATCAGGCGGTATCAAGGTTTCCGAAATAAATCCGTCTACCATGGAATCAAAACTGGTTTCGGGACTTTTCTTTGCCGGCGAAGTCATTGATGTTGACGCATACACCGGCGGATTTAATTTACAGATTGCCTTTTCAACCGGATATTTGGCGGGAGAAAATGCATAGGAGGAAAATATGAAAGTAGCCATTGACGGACCTGCAGGCGCAGGTAAAAGCTCTATAGCAAAAGCCGTTTCAAAAAAGCTCGGGTTTGTGTATATAGATACAGGCGCAATGTATCGTGCCGTTGCTTTATATGCCATTAAAAACGGCATAGAAATCAAGGAAGAAAACTTTACAAAGGACGTACTTGATGCTATAAAAATTGATATAGCGTACGAAGACGGAACACAGAAGATTTTCCTTATGGGAAAAGATGTTTCTGAACGCATACGTGAGGCTGACGTAAGCCTCGGCGCATCAAACGTGGCAGTAATTCCTGCGGTAAGACTAAAGCTTGTTGAGCTTCAGCGGACACTTTCAGAAAAGACCTCGGTTATAATGGATGGAAGAGATATCGGAACATACGTTCTTCCTGATGCTGAAGTAAAAATATTTTTGACAGCATCCTCTGATGTCCGTGCTAAAAGACGCCTTTTAGAAATGAAAGAAAAGGGAATGGAAGCGGACTTTGAAACGGTTAAGCGTGATATTGAGTATCGTGATAAAAACGATTCAGAGCGTGAATTTGCACCGCTAAAGAAGGCGGAGGATGCGGTTTTGGTGGACACATCAGATATGACCATAGACGAGGTTATTGACAGAATAACACAGATTATCAGGGAGGAAAAGTAAGTGTTTTATTCTTTTGTAAAAATGTTATGTAAAATCATTCTTGGCTTGCTTTTCGGAATAAAAACAGCAGGCAGGGAGAATGTTATTGAAGGCGGAATAATCCTTGCGGCAAACCATAAAAGTAACTGGGATGCACTTGCTATTGCAGGAACCTGCCCAAGACAGCTTGCATTTATGGGAAAGAAAGAACTTTTTAAGTTTAAGCCATTTGGCTTTATATTAAAGAAAATCGGGGCGTTCCCTGTAAACCGCGGAAAAGGCGATATCGGAGCGGTAAAAACAGCCCTTACAATACTAAAGCAGGAAAAAGCTATGATAATGTTCCCTGAAGGAACGAGAATGAAGGACGGAAGGCGAGGCGAGGCAAAGCCTGGTGTTGCGATGCTTGCAACACACGCAAAAGTCCCTGTTGTCCCTGTTAAGATTGACGCACAATATAAACTTTTTAAAAAGGTTACAGTTACATACGGCGAGCCGATTTATCTTGACGAATATTACGGCGAAAAACTTACTGTAGAAAAAATGCAGGAACTGAGTGAGTCCATTATGGATAAGGTTTTTGCACTTTAAGAAAAAAAATAATTACATAATTTCTTTATTTAGGAGATATGAAATGATAGAAATAGCAAAAACCGCAGGCTTTTGCTACGGAGTAAAAAGAGCGGTTGACAAGGTCTATGATTTAGTTGGCGAAGGGAAGAAGATTGCCACTTTAGGACCTATAATTCACAACAAGCAGGTGGTGGATGACCTTGAGAGAAAAGGTGTGTATGCCTATAATGATATTAAGGACATACCTCAAGATGTAGCGGTTGTGATCCGTACCCACGGCGTTAAAAAATCTGTTATAGACGCACTTTCGGGACGGGAGTATATTGACTTGACCTGCCCGTTTGTTGCAAAAATCCATAGAATAGTAAAAGAACATTATGAAAAAGGATATACCATTATAATTGTAGGCGATGCAAAGCATCCTGAGGTTATGGGTATAAACGGTTGGTGCGAAGACTCGGCGATTATAACTTATGACGAGAATTTCAGTATGCCGTCTGAATATGTAGATAAGGATATTTGCATTGTGGCACAAACTACAATAAATAAAAATGTTTTTGTGCAAATCGTACAAAATGTCAAAAACACTTGCAAAAGGGTGGTAGTTTTTGATACAATATGTAGTGCGACTAAAGATAGACAGGAAGAGGCATATACATTATCTGCCAGGTCTGATATTATGCTCGTAATCGGCGGTCGGGAAAGCTCAAATACCAAGAAGCTTTACGATATTTCGAAAGAGGTTTGCGCCGAAACTTATTTCATTGAAACTTTTGAGGATATTCCTCAGAGTATATATTTAAAAAATAAAAAGATAGGTATTACGGCAGGGGCGTCAACTCCGGCACGTACTATCGAGGAGGTTTTCACAACGATGGATGAAAAAATTAAAAACGAAGAGTCTTTCGCGGAGCTATTTGCCCAGTACGAAAGCAAAACTTTAAATAATGGAGATATTGTTGACGCAACAGTTGTTGAAGTGCGTAACACTGAGGTCATTGTTGACCTTGGCGGATTTAAATACAATGGTCAATTGTCAGCTGATCAGTTATCAGATGATCCGTATTTAAAGGCATCTGACATTGTTAAGCCTGGCGATGTAATCAAAGTTTATGTTGTTGGCGTAAACGATGCAGAAGGTAAGGTTGTACTTTCAAGAAAGAAGCTTATCCAGATGGAAAGCTGGAACAAGATGAAGGAATCTTTTGAAAACAAAGAAATCCTTGACGGTAAAATTATTAAGGTTGTTCGCGGCGGCGTTATTGCCCTTGCAAACGATGCACAGGTATTTATCCCTGCACGTCAGGCTTCACTTCGTTATGTAAGTGACCTTGAAACACTTCTTGGCGAAACTGTTAAGCTAAGACTTACAGAAATTGACGACAGAAGAAAACGTGTTGTTGGTTCAGTAAGAGTTCTTCTTGAAGAAGAAAGAAAAGCTGTTATGGACAAGTTCTGGGCTGATGCAGAAGTTGGCAAAGAATACACAGGAACAGTTAAGTCACTAACATCTTTCGGTGCATTTGTTGACATCGGCGGTGTTGACGGTCTTGTTCACATTTCAGAACTTTCATGGAATAAAATCAAGCACCCATCAGAGGTTGTTAAAGAAGGCGATGTACTTACAGTTTATATCAAGGACATCAATGCAGAAACAAAGAAGATTTCTTTAGGTTACAAAAAGGCTGAAGACAATCCTTGGGCTATTGCAAAGGCAAAGATTAACCTTGATGATGTTGTTAAGTGTAAGATTGTTCGTATGATGCCATTCGGCGCATTTGCTGAAATTATGCCAAACGTTGACGGTCTTATCCACATTTCACAGATTGCTGACAGAAGAATCGGAAAGCCTGAAGATGTACTTGAAATCGGTCAGGAAGTTGAAGCTAAGGTTGTTGAGCTTGATTGGGAAACAAACAAGATCAGCCTTTCAATCAGAGCTTTAATCGCTCCAAAGGCTGAAGAAGTTGTTGAAGCACCTGCTGAAGAGGTTGCTGATGAAGAACCTGTTGCTGACGAAGTTCCTGTTGATATCGAAAAGTTTATCGCAGAAGAAGCTGAAGAAACAGAAGAATAATAAAAATTAACTCCCCTGAAATTCAGGGGAGTTTTTGTATTAAAAAGGCTCCCTTTTGAGTAAAGGGAGCTGTCACAGAATGACTGAGGGGTTGTTTTTACAATCATCCCGTCACGCTTACGCGTGCCACCCTGCTTTACACAAGGAGGGCTCTGTGTTGATGTAAACAAAAAACGGACAGAATAGCCTGTCCGTTTTCAATTTTTAATAATCGCGTTTAAGCAATCTTTTTTAATAATCTCTTCTTCTTGAATATGATGAAGATGTAGGTCTTGATGTTGTACCTGTCCGTGTTCCGCCTTGCCTTTGAGATACCATCTTAGCGTGTCTTAAACGGCGTTTTCTGTTACGGGCAATTCTTAGTCTTGCCCAAACGTAAAGTGCTAAAAGAACAAGAATAATTACAATTGGATGGAATATAAATCCTAAAACAGAGTTTATTAAATGTAATATGAAATCACGCTTAACTTCATTTGCTGCCACGAGGTTTACTGTGGTAAGCTCACGCTCATTGTATGAATAGGTAACAGTACCGAAAACCTGACCCTGCTCAATAGGAGCCTTTGCTTCTTCTGTAATTTCCACTTCGTTTTTGATGATGTCTTTATCAGCAGTCTTTTTCAGAGTGGTATACACATCATCTTCTACAGTAAGAGCAAGACGGGTTGAGTTCTTAGCCTCTTCAACCTTTGAATCGTGGATTACATCACCTTTTTTTGCAAGAAGTACGCTTTGATATGTGTCAAATACGTAATCGAAAATTGCCGCTGTATCACGGAATGAGTATGCCTTTTCGTTTGCGTCCTGATTTGGAGCACCCATTATAACTGAAAGAACGGTAAATCCGTTTTTAACTGCAGTTGCAGCAAGGCAATATCCGGCCTCGGTTGAGTTACCTGATTTAAGACCTGTTGCGTTAGCGTAGTAGTGATATGGATATTTATATCTTGAAACCAGATGGTTTGTGCTTAAGATTGTTTTTTCAGAAGTACGTATTCCTGTTGGAGGGAAGGTGTATTTCTGAGTTTTTGCTATGCTTGTAACTGCCTGATTCTGCATTGCATACTTTGCAAGGTAAGCCATATCTGATGCAGTTGTGTAGTGGTTCTCGTTATGAAAACCTGATGGGTTTGTAAAATTAGTATCGTTAAGACCAAGGTCCCTGGCTTTTTCGTTCATTTTTTTAACGAACTCATCAACACTCCCTGAAACAGCGATTGCTAAAGCATTTGATGCATCGTTATTGGAGTTTAAAATAACTGCGTGAAGAAGCTGTTCGATTGTGTAAGTTTCACCTTCTAAAAGTCCAAGCTGCGGCTGGTCGTATGTAATGCCTGAAAGAACTTCCTTTGTAATCTGGAAGGTATCATTAAGGTCTTTTGCCTCAAGAGTAAGAACGGCAGTCATAAGATTTGTAAGACCTGCAGGGTACACCTTTTTGTCAGCGTCTAAAGCGTAAATTATATCTCCGGATTTTGTGTCTAAAACTATTGCTGAATCTGCATTTGGAACAGGGAATTCGCTTTTCTTTTTTTCCTTATCGAGAGCGTCTGAGTTTTGTGATTGTGATGCCGTAACGTCCGGCGATGGAGTTGACTTTCCTGTGGCAAAAGCTACAGAATTTACCGACAGAATAAGTGCTAAAAGGATAGTTGCCAAACAATTTTTTTTCATGATTGGTTGCCTTTCTGCCCATAGTCTTTTGTAAAATGTCAATGGGCGATGACACTTTATTTAACTTTATAATTTAATTATACATAAATAGAATTAAATTTGCAATAATTATAAGAAATTTTGTAAAAAAGTATAGAAAAATAAATTATTTATGATATACTTATAATATGTTGGAATGTTCTGGAGGCAACACCTATGAAAAAACTACAGAAAAGGTATTACATTTTAATATTTGTACTTGCTATAGCAGCAGGGGTATTCTTAAAATGCATAGAGGAAGAAAAATTTACAATTATACATAACTCTACTGCATACGCACCTGAAAATGAGGCGGTATATGCAGAAGAAATTTTGGACGAAAATAACAAGATTAACATAAATGAGGCGGATATTTACGAACTTGACAGGCTTTATGGAATAGGCGAGGGCTTTGCCAAAAGAATTGTTGAGTATCGTGAGAAACACGGAAAGTTTGAAGTAATTCAGGATATAATGAAAGTAAGCGGAATAGGCGAGAAGACATTTGGTGAAATAAAAGAGTATATTTGTGTTGAATAGATTATGATAGCAAAATCGGAAGGGGATTTTTCAAGATGAAAATTTTGGTTGTTGATGATGAAAAGGTAATCGTAAAAGGGATAAAGTATAACCTTGAACAAGAGGGATATCAGGTGGTTTGTGCTTATGACGGCGAGGAAGCCGTAAATCTTGCAAAAGACAGCAGTATCGACCTTATTCTTTTAGATGTTATGCTTCCAAAAATGGACGGACTTACAGCCTGCAGAACAATCAGAAGCTTCTCTAATGTCCCGATAATTATGCTGACCGCAAGAAGCGAGGATATTGATAAGATTTTGGGTCTTGAATACGGAGCAGATGACTATATAACAAAGCCATTTAATATCCGAGAGGTTGCATCACGAATTAAGGCGATTTTAAGACGAGTAAACCCTGCGCCAAAGGGCAATTCAGACGTTCTGGTTTCAGGGGATATAACTCTTGACTATAACTTCAGACGCATCAAGGTAAAGGACAAGACTATAGAACTTACAGGCAAGGAATTTGACCTTGTGGACCTGTTTGTTAAAAATCCGGGCAGAGTTTATACAAGAGAGAACCTTCTTGATATTGCGTGGGGGGTTGACTATCCGGGTGATGTCAGAACAGTTGACGTTCATATAAGACGTCTTCGTGAAAAGATTGAAGAAAATCCGGCAGAGCCGCTTTATATTATGACAAAATGGGGTGTTGGTTATTACTATAAGAAAGATTAAAGAATTCTTTATGTCAATACGTGTCAGTATGATGGCAACCTATGTGGCTGCCATTTTGATATCTTTAATACTCCTTAGTGTTTACATTTTGGGTGCGCTTACTGACAGTCTTTATAATTCAGAGAGAGTTAACCTGTATACCAAAGCGAATATTATTTCTGACCTTATCAAAACTCCTGACGGAATTACAGATGAAACATCGGCAGGGATAAAACAGATACTTTCAGGAAGTAATATGCGAAGCATTGTGGTACGACCTGACTTTAAGGTTTGCCTTGATACCAATACCGATTCTGATGTTATGGGCAAGGTTATTGTACGTGAGGCAGTGATTAAGTGTATGCAGTATGGTGAACAGGCGCACGCCATAAACAAGAGCAATTCGGATATGACAACAATGTCGGTTGCCGTTCCGCTTATTGAAAATGGTAAAACTGTTGGTGCTGTGTACCTTGTGGAGTCTTTGTATGATATTGATATGACTATTGCAGGTATCAGAAACGACCTTGTTGTTTTCGGTATCATTATAAGTATTTTGGTGGCTATGCTAAGCCTTGCACTATCACTTATGACAACAGCACCGATTGATAACTTTATTTCGGTTTCAAAGGAATTTTCAAAGGGTAATTTTAACGTAAAAGCAAAGGAAAAAGGTCCTTTGGAGCTTGTGGAAATGGCGAAAGCACTGAATTATATGTCAACAGAGCTTGACGAGTATGAGCAGAACCGTAAAAAGTTTGTGTCGGACGTTTCCCACGAACTGAAAACACCGCTTGCAACAATCAAGCTTATTTGCGACAGTATCGTAACAACAGATAACCCGAACTTTGAAATGATACAGGACTTTCTGGGCGATTTGAGTGACGAGGTTGACCGTCTTACACGTATTGTTGAGCGTCTTCTGACTTTGACAAAAATGGACTCAAACCAGAACAACCTGTCGGCAACGCCGGTTGACTTTGTTGTTATGCTGAATGCTATTATAAGAAAACTTACACCGAATGCAGAGGCGAAAAATATTGCACTGTATTCCGACTATTCGGTTGAGGCGTTGGCACCGATGCTTCTTGATTACGATAAGATTTGGGAAGCAATCTACAATATAGTTGACAATGCCATAAAATATACTCCTGAGGGCGGACATATAAAGCTGGGGCTTGAGCTTTTGGGGAAGAATGTAATTGTCAAAATTCAGGATAACGGACCGGGAATTCCTGATGAGGATAAAGACAGAATTTTTGAGCGCTTTTACCGCCTTGATGACTCCCGTGCAAGAGATACAGGGGGGACAGGTCTTGGACTTGCAATCGCAAAAGAGGCAGTTATACTTCACGGCGGTGAAATAAAGGTAGAAGACGGGGCTGAAGGCGGAAGCGTGTTTATGATAAGCGTTCCCTATAACGTAGAAGAGGGAGGGACCGGAAAATGATGAATAAAAAATATGTCATTATAACAGTTCTGCTTATTGTTTTGGGTGTAGTAATATTTGCACTCGCCGGGGGAACCGAAAATGAGGTAAAAAAAGAGGTAAGCCTTTATTTCTTTGATGATGGCGGATACACCATAACACCTGTCGAAACAGAAATCACGGCAGTGAGTGATACAGAGCTTTATGAAAAGATTGCAAAGGCATTAATAGCAGGACCGGCAGAGAAGAAGTACCTGCCGATAATGGATAAGGAAGTTAAACTTAACTATGTCAACTTTCTTGACGGCAATCTGACGGTGGACTTTTCAAGGGAATATCCTGAAGATAACCTTATGTGCACCTATGCGGTTATAAAAACATTTTCAAGACTTACAAGTGTTAAAAATATACTTGTAACAGAAAACGGAAACGGAATTAAGGGAAGTGACGGGCAGGAACTTGGTTTTGTAACAGGCGATTATATAAACACCGAATCTGATGAGGACACGGCAACGGGTGTACGTCTTTATTTTGCCAATACCGAAAAGAGCGAGCTTGTTATGGAATACCGTAAAATCAATATTGTAGACACCAAGCCGGTTGAACAATATGTTGTAAGCGAGCTTATAAAGGGGCCGAAGATAAAGGGGAATGAAAGACTTTTAGCACCTGACACAAAGGTTTTGTCTGTAGCAATAACTGACAGAATTTGCTACGTTAACTTTAAAGAGGGCTTTTTGGAAAAGAATGCGTCATCAGGAGGAAGCAAGCTGGTTGTTGATTCTATTGTAAAATCTCTTACAGGACTTAATAATGTTGACAGCGTACAGTTTTTGATAGACGGTAAAAAGGCTGAAAAAATCGGGGATACCGATATAAGCGGAGTATTCATAAAAGAAGAGCCTAAAGAAACACACTAAAAAAAGAGGCATTTTGAAGTGAACTAAATGGGGTTCACCTCAATCTGCCTCTTTTTATTCTGCAGTTGTTATGTTTATTATAAGCTTAGCCATATCCTGCTTTGAGAGTTCGTATCGCTCGTCAAAATTGAAGTTTATCGGGATGCTCAATCTGTCAAGGATTTCGTTGGCACAGGCTACTGTAATCGGTGAATCAGGAGAGAACAGGTTGTCCTCGGAATGCAAAATTCCAAGTGCCTTGAATGTCCCCACAGCATCATAGTAAGCCTCTTCCTTCAAAACATCGGCAAAGTTTTCCGAAAAATCTTCCTTAAGGCTTAAAAGGGTAGCCAAAAGGAGAACAAACTCCGACCTTGAAACCTTTGTAAAGCTGTTATACATATTTATAGACGAATATGTGCTTGCCCATTTCACGATGTTCTGTGAAGCAAAGTCGTCAACAACATATCCTGTCGCAATCTGTGACTGCGGAACGGTATTGTATATTGAAACGTTATAATACTGCTTTGTCTGCGGTCTTGAATACGGTCTTGCGGGTTCTGTAAAGTCGGTTTCTGAAAGACTGTAGACCTCGATGATTTCGTCATTGTAAATTATAATCTGTGACGTTCCGTCACCCAAAATATCCCCGCAGAAGATATTACCAAATGTGGGCAGGGCGTATACTCCCCGCATATAGCCATCGTAAACAGTGGTCAAAACGTCTTCCTTTTTGTGACCTGCTATGTAAAGCTTGCCGGAAGCGTCAAAGTTTAATAAAGGTGTGGGGAGGTAAACTGTTTCGTTTTTCTGATATAAGAAGTTTCCTTTGTTATCAAAAAGCGACATACTGTCCAATACAAGAATGTCTAAACCGTCCGCATTGTCACGGAATTTTCCCACAACAATATTCTTTGCCTGTTCCGGTATTTCCCAGAGAAACTCGCCGTCCTTTGTATAAGCACGGATAGCAGGACCGTAAATTATAACAACAGGCTCGTCAGGCTTATAAAGACATTCAACCAAAGCGGAGTTGGCGTGGTCAGGATACTCTGTTTTCCATAAAAGCTCGCCTTTGTTGGAAAAAACATTATACCCCGCAATAATCTCGTCTTTGCCGTCACCGTTTAAGTCGTATGCAATCGGTGCAAGACCGATATTACCCTCGGCGTCCCAAAGTATGTTAAGGTTAACGTCAAGTGCCCAGATGTGGCTGTATTTATTTTTAAGGATAATATTCTGTGCATAGCCCGTACCTTCCAAATCGGCAATCAGGATTGCTCCGCCTATATTCTGGTCGGGAAGAGGAATTTGTTTTTTTATTTCTGAGGTTTTTCCATCAAGTATAAGAAGATTTCCGCCCATTACAACAATGACTTCGTTCTTGCCGTCCTTATCAATGTCATAAATCTGGACAGGCAAATCTGTGTCCAAAACCTTTTCGTTACCCGATGCATCGCCTATCTGCCAAAGCAAATCTCCGTCTATGGAATATGCTGTAACGGAAGCTACCTGATTAGGGAAATATCTTGGGTCACAAACCAAAGCCGGCTTTGCCAAGATAATTTCCATTCTGCCGTCACCGTCTATGTCGCCCAAGCGCATACTTGTGCCTGCCCCTGCATCGCTTATATCAAAACTGATTTTATATTCTACGTCTTTCATAGTAAACTCCTATGCATCTTAATAAAAAATCCTCAATATAAACAGTATAACATATATTCATAAAAAAAGCAAATAATCACGGATTTTAGCTCATAACAATAGTTTATAGGGGTGATATAGTGCTGAAAAATTTTGATTTGAAACAAAAACGGGTTATAGACGTTGATACTGCGGAAGTGGTGGGTTTTATCAGGGATATGGACATCGACTTTGAAACGGGAAGAATACGCTCTGTAACAATCCCGCAAAAAGGCATTTTCAGTTTATTTTCAGGTGTGAAAAATGTGACTGTGCCTTGGGACAGGGTGGTGTCAATCGGTAATGAATTTGTTATTATAAAACAAAAAGAGGATATATAAAGAAGCCCGAAGCATTTGCTTCGGGCTTCTTTTAAAACTTTGGAGATGTTGCACGTTTTTCCTTCAAAATTGTGGAATAATAAACCGAAGGTTTAAGGGGACTTTTGAAATTAAAAAACGCGCAACCTATGGAAAGGTCACGCGAAAAACGAATGACCATTTGCAAACGACAATGAACAAAAAGGACGTATCCTGATTAGTACAGTCAGTGGTCTTCGTTTTTTTCAAACAAAAGCTGACCGCACTAAATTTTTCCATAACAAAAGAAAGGATACCTATCCTTGCCTCAAATGGCTATTCAAATGTCGTTTGCAATTACAATATACCACATATAAAATTAATTTTCAAGCATTTTACCTTGATTTAGGCAAAAAATCGTGCGACAGCTTTCGACATCGGTAATTTTAGTGTATATTTTTGCAGTTTGCTTTTTATTTTGTCTATTTTCTTGAAATCACAATTTGTGTATGGTACAATAAAAATATGAAAAACACAGACTATGATAAATACAAAAAGGCAATTTCTGCTTGCGGTTTTGACGAATTTGCGGTATAATTAATATAATAAAACCGAAAAACATATATAAAACGGAGGATAAAGATATGAATTGTCCATATTGCGGATTTTCAGAAAGTAAAGTAATCGACTCAAGACCAACAGAGGACGGCACTTCTATAAGACGAAGAAGAGAGTGTCTTAAGTGCCAGAGAAGATTTACCACTTACGAAAAGCTGGAAACGATTTCACTTATTGTGGTAAAGCAGGATAACTCACGTCAGCCGTATGACCGTGAAAAAGTATTAAGAGGTCTTATCCGTGCATGCGAAAAAAGACCAATCACATATACACAGATGGAAAAGATTGTGGACGAAATTGAAAGTGAGCTTTATCAGATGATGTCCCGTGAAATCACATCTACTGAAATCGGTGAGCATGTTATGAGCCACTTAAAAGCAATTGACGAAGTTGCTTATGTAAGATTTGCGTCTGTTCATAAGAGATTTTCAGACATCAATACCTTTATGGCGGCATTACAGGAGCTTTTGGAGGATAAATAAGGTGAATGAAAGAACAATAGCGGCGCTTTCCACACCGCAGGGTGTAGGCGGAATTGCCGTAATTCGCATAAGCGGAGCGGAAGCAATCGTAATATGCGATAAAATTTTTAAGGGCAGTAAAAAGCTTACAGAATGTGAGAGCCATACTATCAACTATGGACACATAGTTTCTGATGGTAAGGTGATAGACGAGGTTCTGGTGGCTGTAATGCTTGCACCTAAAACCTATACAAGAGAAAATGTGGTGGAAATAAGCACTCACGGCGGTGCGGTTGCATCAAAGCTTGTTTTAGAGGCACTTATAAAAGCCGGTGCGTATCCTGCCGAGCCCGGTGAATTTACAAAGCGCGCCTTTTTAAACGGAAGAATTGACTTGTCTCAGGCAGAAGGCATAATTGATATTATAAACTCAAAAACGGCTATTGAGGAGCGTAACGCACTTTCTCAGGCGGGAGGCGGACTTTCAAAGGAAATTGAAACTATGCGTGCATCACTGGTAAATCTTGCGGCACGTATGCAGGTGGCAATTGATTACCCCGATGAGGATTTGGAAGACGTCACTTTGGACGAAATCGGTGAATTAATTAAAGAAAACATTGAAAAAACCGATAAACTGCTTAAAACAGCCGATAGCGGACGTGTGTTAAAAAACGGCATTAAAACCGCAATTGTGGGGAAACCCAATGTTGGAAAGTCTTCGCTTTTAAACTGTATGGCAAAATCCGACAGAGCGATAGTTACCGATATTGCAGGAACTACACGTGACGTGATTGAAGAGTTTGTAAACTTTGACGGCGTTCCGTTGGTGCTTTTGGATACCGCAGGAATTCACGAAACTGAAGACGTGGTTGAAAAAATCGGCGTGGAGCGTTCGAAAAAGGCGATAGAAGAAGCAGAGCTTGTAATATTAATGCTTGATTTAAGCCGTGCGCTTTGCGAAGAAGACAACGAGCTTTTGGAGCTTACAAAGGATAAAAAACGTATCATTGTTGCCAACAAAAGTGATATAAAGACGGAAACTGTGGAAGATGCAATAGAAATCTCTGTAAAAAGAGGGATTGGCATTGATAAGCTTTCTTCGGAAATCAGAAATATGTATAGCCTTGGCGAGCTTGAAACCGGCGGAATTGTGGTTACAAATCTTCGCCATATTTCAGCGCTTACAAGGATAAAGGAAACTCTGGAGCGGGCAGCAGATGCCGTTGAAAGCGGTTTGCCGCAGGATTTGGCGGCACTTGATATCTATTCGGCTATTGATATCCTGGGCGAAATTACGGGTGATACGGTTTCAGAATCTATCGTTAGTGAGATATTCCATAATTTCTGTGTTGGAAAATAATGTATAAATGTATAATTATGCGAGAAATGAAAAATTATTGGGAAAATTTCTTAAAAGTGCTTGCATAATTATAGATTGTTTGCTATAATGTATCTATTAAAATTTACCTGTTAAGGTAGGGAGGATTTTATTATGAAAAAGAATTTAATAAAAGTATTAGCAATGGCTATGACACTTGTATTGGCATTAGGTATGCTTGCAGGCTGCGGTGCAAAGAAAGTTGAGCTTCAGATTTTGGATACAGAATATGCAGTTGAAGAATATGCTATCTGTATTGCAAAGGAAAACACAGACCTTCTTGACAAAATCAATGCGGCTTTGGTTGAGCTGGAAAATGACGGAACAAAGAAAGCAATCGTTGATAAGTACATATCAGGCGTTGCAAACGACCTTGTATTCCAGCAGGATGCAGAGGGTAAGGAAGAGCTACATATGGCTACAAACGCTCAGTTCCCTCCATACGAATACTACGAAAATGAAAAGGTAGTAGGTATCGATGCTGAAATGGCAGCAGCTATCGCTGATAAGCTTGGTATGAAGCTTGTTATTGACGATATGGACTTTGATGCAATCATCACAGCTGTTCAGACAGGTAAGTCTGATATGGGTATGGCTGGTATGACAGTTACAGAAGAAAGACTACAGAACATCAATTTCACAACTTCTTATGCAACAGGTATCCAGTCAGTTATCGTTCCTGTAGGAAGCGAAATCACAAGTGTTGATGACCTATTCGCTGATGGTGCTGAGTACTTGATCGGTACTCAGAAGGGTACAACAGGTGACATTTACGCAGAAGGCGACTTCGGTGCAGAACGTGTTATGAAGTATACATCTGGTAACGAAGCTGTTCAGGCTCTTATCACAGGTAAGGTTGATTGCGTAATCATCGACAATGAACCTGCAAAGGCATATGTTGCAGCAAACAACAAATAATTTAAAATAAACATACATTAAGGGGCGGATTTCTTGTTCCGCCCCTAATATTTTGACTTTAAGGAGTGATAAAATGAGTGGTATCTGGAACGGTATTTGCACTTGGGCGGCAGATATGAAAGCAGACTTTATACTGAACTTTGTTGAAGAAAACAGATGGAAGTTCATAACCACAGGTCTTTCCAATACTATAATCATAACATTTTTAGCACTTATTATAGGTGTGATTTTGGGTATCGTAATCGCAATTGTAAGGTCAAGCTATGACAAAACATATACTGAAATGCGAAAGGGCTTCAAAAAATTCCTTTTGTGGCTTGGTAATAAAATTTGCGAAATCTACCTGACAGTTATCCGTGGAACACCGGTTGTAGTACAGCTTATGGTGATGTATTACATCATATTTGCATCATCACGAAACAGCCTTATGGTTGCGGTGCTGTCCTTCGGTATTAACTCGGGTGCGTATGTTGCAGAAATTGTGCGTTCAGGTATAATGTCAATTGACCCTGGTCAGTTTGAGGCAGGAAGAAGCCTTGGTTTTGACTATAAGGCAACAATGTGGCATATCATTATCCCGCAGGCGTTCAAGAACGTGCTTCCTGCGCTTGCAAACGAATTTATTGTGCTTTTGAAGGAAACATCAGTTGCAGGTTACGTAACAATCCGTGACCTTACAATGGGTGGTAATATCATAAGAGCGGCTACATATTCACCGTTCTTACCGCTTATTGCTGTTGCCGCTATATATCTTGTTATGGTAATTGTGTTTACAAAGCTTGTAAATATTCTGGAAAGGAGACTTAGAAACAATGAGCGATAATATTATAAAAGTTTCCGGACTGAAAAAACATTACTTTGGCGGTAAAATCAAGGCGTTAGACGGCGTTGACCTTGAAGTTAAAAAGGGAGAAGTTATCGTTATAATCGGACCGTCAGGCTGCGGTAAATCAACATTTCTTCGTTCTCTAAACCTTTTGGAAGTGCCGACAGAGGGCGAAATCTTCCTTGAGGGAATCAACATAGCTGACCCTAAAAACGATATAAATCTGCACAGACAGAAGATGGGAATGGTATTCCAGCAGTTTAACCTGTTCCCTCATATGACAGTTTTAAAGAATATGTGCATAGCACCTATGAAGCTTAAAAAGATGTCAAAAGCAGAAGCCGAAGCACAGGCTATGGAACTTTTAAAGGTGGTAGGCCTTGAGGACAGAGCAAATGCTTATCCGGCGCAGTTATCAGGAGGTCAGAAACAGAGAATTGCAATTGTCCGCGCACTTTGTATGAAGCCGGACGTTATGCTTTTTGACGAGCCGACATCAGCCCTGGACCCTGAAATGGTAGGGGAAGTTTTAGACGTTATGAAAAAGCTTGCCGTTGAGGGTATGACAATGCTTGTGGTAACTCACGAAATGGGTTTTGCCAAAGAGGTTGCAGACCGTGTAATCTTTATGGAGGGCGGAGCAATTTTGGAAGAGGGAACACCTGACGAAATCTTTACAAACCCTAAAAACGACAGAACTAAGGAATTTTTGAGTAAAGTTCTATAATTAATAAAACCGCAGGGGACTCCTGCGGTTTTGTATTTGAATATTGAGATATTTTTGGAAAATACCTTGACAATAAGCGGTGTTTTTTGTATAATAATAGCTGTTATCAATAGAGAATGCACCTGTGGCGG
>JAZOVJ010000029.1:0-33300 GCA_045658645.1 Clostridia bacterium
GAGTGCCTTTTAAGAATCAGGTTTGTATCTGCCGTTCCTGCGATGCCGTTGGTTCCTGAAATAGAATCCTGAGGATCCATTTCAAAACCTTTTTTAGCATGATGGACAAGTATAATTGCAATGTTATGCTTGTCAGCAAAAGCTTTGATCAAACCCATCTCTTTACAGTCATTTGCATAGAGAGAACTTTCCTTAAGACTTCCTCGAATCTTTTGAAAAGTATCGATAACAATAAGACTGGTGTCAGGGTGTTCCTGCATAAAGTTTTCGAGCTGATCCAGCAGTCCCGAATCCAAATCACTTGCTGTCAAAGTGAAATGAATATTGTCGGGCACAGGCATATTCAGCTTTCGAAGTCTTGACTGAAGACGGTTCGGGCTGTCTTCGAGTGCCATGTATAACACCCCGCCTTTGTGAGTTTTAAAGTCCCATACATCAGTACCGTTTGCCACTGACAAACATAGCCACAGACTCATCCATGACTTACCGATTTTAGGACTTCCTGCAAGGATATGAACGCCTGCAGAAATCATATCATCAATGATATATCTGACAGGTGTCAATTCCTTTTCCATTAAGTGCTTACCGTTTATAACAGATAAGCTTGTGTTGTAATTCATCATATTGAATTACCTCCTTCATAAAAATATTTTTTTTGCACTTACCTTCGGTTACCGTTCCATTGCTCCTTCCGACCAAGTTGTCCGCTCTTCCTTATATAATTTATATAAAGCGTCGTGGCGTGTATCTCTCACCGTGTAAGCTATTCAGTTGTCAAGGTTCAAAATAGATAATGTAAATTACCTTTGCGTTATCCATTGTAAACTAATTCTTGACATTTGTCAATAGATGATATATAATTGTAACATATTATCCATTCTATCTATTTTTCAATTCTGCAGAATTAATAAGATGAGGTGAAAAACTAAATGAAAATAACCGTTAAAGATCCGAACCATATATTAGACAACACATTTTATATTACCGCTTATTTCGGTAATGATTATGTTCAGATTGAAGATCAATGTTATCAGCATAACGAAATATTAACAGAGCTTTTGAACTATGATTTTTCGGCTTTTTATACTTTGTTTGATGGATTAAAATCAAATCATTTACATTCAAATACTGTATTATATGAAAAGACACTAACTGCTACAAATAAAAATCTGTCTGGTAATCCTATATTTAAAAAGCTTGGAATGAATACTTTTTTGAAAAACAGCAAACCAAATTTTGAATTTTATCAGGATTTATTTGAAAGCATTAAACTTATTCAAGATACCTACAAACATTTTTGCGATGCATTATATATACACAAAAAATCTTTAGCAGGTGAAGTAGATAAACGTCGGTATATTAATCTAGAGGCGTTTGCTAATTCTTCTATCTTTACCGGTGACTCAGACAGCTCTACAGCAGTCACTTGCTTTGAGGTTAAGCGTTCTTTCAAAACTAAATCACGGCAGTTATTTGAGAAAGTAACATTTACAAGGCTAATAGATTTCATTTATGTCGATTTTTACAAAGGAATTATGAGAGACTTTTCGCCGAAGAAATGTAAGCTTTGCGGAAAATATTTTTTACAGGATAACGGACATATATTTGAGTACTGCAATAATCCTTCTGAATCCAACCCTGCAAAAACTTGCAGAGAGATCGGTTCTAAGAAATCATTTGCGCAGAAATCAAAAAACGATGAAATCTGGCAGATATATTTAAGGGCATATAAAAAATATCATTCAAGAAAGCAAAAAAAGCTTATGTCAGAGGAACAATTCGAGGAATGGAGATATAAAGCAGAGGATATTCGCGACCACGCACTTAGAGAGCGCGACAGATTAGTAAAAGAGAATAAACCTTTTGATATTGTGAAATACAAAGCAGATATAAATTTCATTAAATAAGACAAGTACAACGAAAACAGCCGATGCGAAAAATTTCGCATCGGCTGTTTTACTGCTTATTGTTAATATGAAATCCTATCCTTTAAGTACTTTGCAAAGCTAATTTTACTGCGAGTATCAGTAAACGAATTGTCTTCATACATAATCTGTAAATCAATTTGGCTTTTGTCTGCTCTTGAAACTAACTGATTATATCTAAATGTTTTTGCCGGTATTTCAAACAAATAAATTTCTTGGTGTACCCAGTCATTAAGAATTAGAAACCAGTCGCTGTCCAATACTTCAAAAGCAGGATTTGCCCAGTAGTTATATGCCGTTTTGTTTTTTGAAGCAAAAGTAATATTGCCGTTGAAGGAATTACCATTGTTTCTAAATAAAGCGATAGCTTTATTTTTTGTCATTTTGATAGGCTCATCTGATGTTGCATCAGTAGTTGCTGTATCATTTGTTGCAGTGTTGCGGACAGGTGTTTTTACAGAATTATTGCTAAACAGGAAAGAGGCATTTCCCTCTCGTGTAATTCTTTTAAGCATCACCTTAATTGCAGACAGAATATCTAATCCCATTTCATCCAAAACCTCCTCAGCGTTTTCAACCAAATTTTTATCCATTTCAAGAATTAATTTTTTCATTCATTTAACCTCCTGTTTTAATATGACCCTATTATAACATGTTAAAGTATGTTTGTCAATGTTTTTTTATGTTTTTGCATGTTTGAATAAAATATTTTATGTTTATACAAGAACAGCCGATGCAGACGCATCGGCTGTTTGGTTTATATTCTTAAAATTTATTTATCAATCATTGTACGGAGACAAATATGTAATAGGATTTTGTGCAGACTGATTTGCCTTTAAATCAACTATGGATTTATGCAAATAAAATTGTCCATCCTCATCAAGTTTTTTATAATCTTCACACACAAAATAGATTCGGTTTTTTAATCTTTCGTAATCTTCATCGGCTAATATTTCACGTTGAGGAGCATTAATCTTTTCGTGAATATAATGCCACTCATCAGGCTTATATACAGCAACAATTAATCCGTTATAAACACCAAATACATATTCTATCTTTCTTGTTTTAATCGAATTCAAAGACGCTTTCCAGTAACCTCTCACTGCATCATACAATTCATCATCGCTCATATCCCGTCGATAAAGTTTGTTAATTTTAATTACGAGTATGCCATGTTTTATATCTTCCATTTGTAACGGAGTTGCACCATATAACAGTTCAAACTCTTCTACCGACAATGATTCATGCACATGATGCCCCGAAACTTCGTTGGTTAATTTCATATCAGGAATATAATTGAGCAAGTTTATTAATGTTGCTTCAGAGGCAAAAGCCTCCACTTCACTTAACCCCCAGTTAACAATTAGCCT
This sequence comes from Clostridia bacterium, assembly GCA_045658645.1. Classification (GTDB taxonomy): domain Bacteria; phylum Bacillota; class Clostridia; order UBA1381; family UBA1381; genus UBA1738. The sequence continues at coordinate 3,296 of JAZOVJ010000029.1, forward strand.
TTTAACTACAAATCCATCTTTTTCGATTTCTTGAATTTTATGAAGTTTTGCTTTTTCAGATTTCGGTGTTTTCCCACTTTCTATTTCATGGGAAAAGACTCTATTTCCAGTTCCTTTACCAATGTAAAAAACCTTTTCGTTTCTCGGATCAATAAGTGCATACACATAAAATCCATTCAACGAATCAAGTGCTTTTTCAGAGAAACAACTTATTGATTTTGTATTCATTGATGCTAATAAGGTAATGATACGCTCAATAATAGGCTTAACTTGACCGGAGCGCTCTCTTCTTTCAAAGCTACCATTACTAAAATGATCTTCTCTTAATAACATTGTAAGCAACGCACAACACAAGTCATAATCAGCAGTAGGCAAACGCAAAAGTTCGGTATCACAATCAATTGGATGCGTAGTAGAAAAGTCATAATAATTTGTTTTCAACGCATCACATTTTTCTAAAATATCATAAAACAATTCAACACGTAATAATTCTGTACTATTAAGTTTTTGAAATAATGCTATTTTTTCATTTATGTTCATTTTTCTACCTCATACGGCCAGTCGATAATACCGCCGAACTCTTTTACATTGGTGTATCCAAGTTTTGCAAGACTTTCAGCTGCAATTTTGCTTCGTCTGCCTGAACGGCAATATACTAAAATCAGCTTGTCCTTATCATGTAACATTTCTTCGGCTTTATTTTCAATTTCGGTATATGGAATTAAGATTGCTCCTGCGATGTGTCCCTCGTCAAATTCGTCTTGTTCTCTTGTATCTAAAATAATGTATTCCTCGCCCGAGTCCATTATCTTTTTCGCCTCTTCAGGCGTAATTTGCTCGTACATTGCTTTTTCTCCTTTTTCTGCTACTATTATTGAAGTCGGACCATCCGCTCCGCCGATAATTCCTATACTGCTATCGTTTCCGCAGGCGGCAAGAATGATGCAGAGAATAGCCGATATAATACACAATATTTTCTTCATAAGATCACCTTCACTTTACCATTATTCTGAATCGCTCTTTCCAATATTGCATTTAGAACATAATGTTTGCAAATTTTCGAGAGTCGATTCTCCGCCCTTTGACCACGGTATAATGTGATCAATATGTAATTCAACCGATGGATCTTTCGCAGGTGATGCACCACAAGCACAGCATTTAAAATTATCTCGTTTTAAAACTTGATAACGTAACTTATCTGAAATTGCACGTGTGTTTCTTTTGATATTTATCGTTGAATTTCTCTGCCTTTTATTTGTTATCCCACAAGCAGGACATTTTCTTAACCAAATATCGCAACCATTAGCAAGGTACTTATGGCCACAATCAAGGCACTCCATTTCATAACTCTTCGCGCTTACATGGGTTTCAGAAATGCCTCTGTATCCGAGATTTTTCTGATTGTTTTTGTTAATATATCCCACATCTGTTGTTTTCATATTTATTCTCCTATTTTCACATTCTTCTGCAAATTCAATTTTATCTTATTGGCTCATAAAGTCCTGCTGTTTCTCTATTTCTATACTCGTGCTTTTCGTAATATCCTATTAAAGTACCGTCATCATCACGAAGAGCGACCATATACACATCCTTGTTTTCATCGTCATTGCGATAGGTGTATATGATGTTATTATCCTTGCTTTGCTTAAACCACGCAATCACCTTATCTATCATTTCATTAGCTTTTGGCGGATGGCAGTCTTTAATACTTGCACCTGTTAAATCCTTGTGATAACGCTCTATTGCACAAGGATTCATATAAACAATGATATTGTCCATATCGCAAACAACCACAGGAGCCGTGTCCTGGTCTAATACGCTTTTTAATAATTTATTTAACATTTTATTTCGCCACCTTTTTATAATTCATCCATACAACATCATCGTATTGCTTGATTTCTTTCAATTTAAAGTCTGACGCTATGCTGTCCATAAATAACGGCTTGTCATTCCCATCTGCAATAATTGGTGCGACAACAAGACTAAGCTCGTCAATTACATCTGCACGCTGAAAATATCCATTTACAATGCTTCCACCCTCTAAAAGAAGACAGTTTATGCCCATAAGATTTTTGAGTTTTCCAAGAGCGATTTTAACATCAATCTCGTTTTCGCCTGCAAAGATATACGGAATCTCTATACTCTGCAGATAGGCAAGATAACGCCCATCAACCTGCTCGGTTAAAACTTCTATTATCTGTGCATCGCCATAGCCAGGGTCTTCGTCGATAATCTTGCTCGTTTTCCAACCAAGTTTTCCTTTTGGATCAAAGCTAACTGCATAAAATGCCAACAAATTGTCAGGGATAAAATCATCTTTATTTTTAACAGGCTCGTACTTTGTTAGATCGGGATACCATCTGTTTGTGAAACTGCTTTCCATAGTTACACGACCACAAATAAAGCCGTCAGCTTTATAGTTGCGGTTGATTTCATAGTATATTTCTGTTGCCTTTTCACATTCCGGTCGGGACAAAAATTCTCCCGTAACTTTTCCGTCTATTGATGTCACCATGTGACAGATTATGTGCGGTCTGTTCATAACATCATAACCTTTCTGATTTTATTTTAATCTGTAATGCCCTTAATAACCTTTCTTTCCCTTAAATATTACCACTTTTTAAGGGAAAAGTCAAAGAATCAAGCAAATTTACCCTTATTTATTGTTTGTTTTCAAGGTAAAGTTATTTTCGCCTTAAAAGAGAAAGCCAATGCAAAATCGCATTGGCTGAAATTATTTAAGCTCTAATATTTTCTCTTTAATTCTATTGGCGGTCTTGATAAATTCCTCATCGCTTTTACCCGTGGGATCATCAAGTCCGAAGTCTATACGCTCTTTGCAAGGGATATTCGGGCAACTGACATTGCACCCCATGGTGATAACAATATCAGGTGTAGGAACATCCGAAATCAGTTTTGAATACTGACTCGACATATCAATGTCGAAATACTCTTTCATAATCCGCACCGCATCTTGATTTATCTGTGGTTTTGTTTCTGTCCCTGCTGAATAGCAGTCGTACTTTTCTGAAAGATACGCTTTTCCAAAAGCTTCTGCCATCTGACTTCGACAAGAATTATGAACACATATAAATGCTATTTTCTTTTTCATAGATACTTTTCCACCTCTGATGGCTTTAAGAGCTTGCCTTGCGAAACAACCTTTTCATTCACCACTAAAACAGGCATACTCATAGCTCCGTATTGCATCACTTTTTCCATATCTGTGATGTATTCGACTTCGATGTCAAGACCTTTATTTTGCACTGCCTTTTTTGTGTTTTCATATTGCTTGTGGCAAGTTTGACATCCTGCACCCAGCACCTTTACAGAATTGATTACTGCCGAACAACCGCAATCACATTTTCTCTTTCTACCAAATCCAAACATAACAGACCTCCTAAATAATAATATTTTGTATCGCATTAAAGAAATATCCGACAAGGATAATTCCAACTGTACATATCGCAATAAATATTCCAAGCAGTTTCGGTTTGACTGCTTTACGGAGCATAATTATTGACGGAAGTGACAGAGTGGTTACGCCCATCATAAATGATAAAACCACACCAAGCTGTGCACCTTTTGCAAGCAGAGCTTCAGCAATCGGGATTGTACCGAAGATGTCGGCGTACATTGGCACACCTGCAACAGTAGCTATAACAACTCCCAATGGATTACCACTGCCAAGAACTTTTACAATAATATCCTCAGGTATCCAATTATGAATTATCGCACCTATGCCGACACCTACAAGGACATAAGGAAACACTTTCTTTGCAGTTCCCAACACCTGTTCCCAAGCATACTTTATACGATCCTTGAAATACAATTCATCTTGCGGAACATCAAACGATTTGCCTTGTCTTATATATTCTTCGACTTGATTTTCAAGATGTAATTTTTCAATCAGCGTACCTCCTATGATAGCGATAATAAGACCGACTACAACATATGTAACTGCAACTTTCCACCCGAAAATACTCATAAGCAAAACAAGCGAGCCCAAATCAACCATAGGCGAAGAAATAAGGAACGAAAATGTTACTCCAAGCGGAAGTCCTGCACTTGTAAAACCAATAAACAAAGGAATTGATGAGCAAGAGCAAAACGGGGTTACAGTTCCTAAAAGTGCCGCAACCGTATTTGCACCAATGCCGTGAAATCTGCCAAGTATGCGTTTGCTTCTTTCTGGGGGAAAATAACTTTGAATGTATGAGATAATCAGAATTAAGACACCTAAAAGCACCATAATCTTAATTGTATCATATAAAAAGAACTGAACACTACCACCAATTCTGCCACCCACATCAAGACCGAATGCTGACAGAATATTTCCTATCAGCTCATTTAACCATTTCATACCCAAGACTTGATTTTGAAAAAAGTCCCATGCTGCTTTTATTACTTCCATAGAAAAACCTCCTCAAATAGAAAAACATCTATGTGTAGTTGTTTTTGTAAGCCGTGGCTTATTCGCATCACGGCTTTTGTATTACTTTATTTTTGTTAACTCTTGCAACATTTCCGATGCAATCTTTGCACCTTCTTCTGATATGGAGTAATGTGTCCATTTACCTTCTTTTCTGCCGACTACAACGCCTGAATCACAGAGAATTTTCATATGGTGTGAAAGCGTGGGCTGTGTTACTTCAAGTGTATCAAGTAATTTGCAGGCACACTTTTCGCCTGTACTCAGCATTTTAAGAATTTTAATTCTGTTTTCATCACAAAATGCCTTAAATATTTCAGCAATTTTTGTATCATTCATTTCCAAGTAAATCACCTCACATAGATAATCATCTATATATATTATATGCGACACATAGAAAAATGTCAATATGTTTTATTGAAATATTTTATCTAACATTTTTCTAGCACTTTTCTAGCGAAAACCCAAAAAATGCATCAAAAAGTGGCAATACGAAATTTGCGAGAACAACAAAGGCTTTGAAGGATTTTAACCCCTCAAAGCCTTGATTTTATGCGGTTTTTATCGCTTTTTAAGTTCCTTTAACTTCCGCTTATTTCGTCTATCTAAAAAGACTCTCTAACAGCTCGAAATGCGGTAGGTTGGCAATCCCGGCGCCAGAGTTCAAATCTCTGCATCTCCGCCAAAAAGGGGGATGGTTTAAAACCATCACGCTTTTTTAATTATTCTGCATCTTCATCAAGTGCCTCAACATAGAAGCTTACCGGTCTGAAGCCATCGTTACAGGATACCAATGCTGTCTTTTTATTCTTCATCCACCCATCAAAAATATCTTCTCCGCCTGATGAAAGTGCCAGAACAAACGGTGACAGGCTATCCCATGCACTATTGCAAAAGCCATCAGGTTTTTTCCAACCATTTGCAATATAAACATCACCTATTTTCATATCACAGGCATTCTCCAGCGGGAGTTCGTATTTTTCCATCAAATCCTCATGCACCGCTCTTTTCATAACAGTAATTCTGCACTTTTTCATCCCCAAATTATCTCCTTTATCTTTTTCATTTAAAAGAAACCTTTAAGTTATTTTTCTTTTAATCAGTGATGATGGTGGTGGTGATGTCCTAATGATACTTTTTCATCAATATGACAAAATTCATCGTGACAATCTTCCTCCTCACCTTCAAGTTCAAGTGTTACATGACTCACACCATGCTCTTTAAGTTCGCACCTGATTGCATTTTTTACCCTATGCGCATCATCGTTTGTTACAACGTGCATTGTTGCAAAATTGTTTTCTCCGTCCATACTCCAGATATGAATATGGTGAACATCCAAAACTCCGTCAATCTCTAAAATATGTGATTTTATTTCATTTATGTTCACACCGTTTGGAGTTTTTTCTAAAAACACATCAAGGACGTCTTTCATATTCTTTGTTGCATTTATTAAAATAAATACAGCCACTCCAACAGAAAGCAAAGGGTCAATTATAGCAAAATCTGTAAATCTCATTACAACAGCGCCTATTAAAACCACAATCCAACCCAGAACATCCTCCAGCATATGAAGACTGACAGCTCTTTGATTAAATGAATGCCCGTCCCTTGTAACCATAGCTGCTACAAGGTTAATTCCTGCTCCTATTATCGCAAATACAATCATTCCATCGTAATTGATTTCTACAGGATTTACAATTCTTAAAACCGCATTATAAATAACCATTACCGACCCAAACAACAAAATAAAGGTCGTTATAACGCTACCGATTACCGAATATCTCAGGTAGCCGTAAGTATAGTTTTCATCAGGTTTTTTCTTACTTATCTTTTCTAAGATATAAGAAAATCCTATACTCATTGCATCTCCAACATCATGAACCGCATCAGATATAATTGCCACACTCCCCGTAAAAATACCACCGAAAAACTCAAAAACCGAAAATGTAAGATTCAAGATAAAGGCAATTAAAATATTTCTCTCTGTTTTCATAAGTCCCTCCGTTTGACTATTTTATTTCTTTTTTGCAACATATATTCCGTATATCACGCCAATCAATGTGCAAGGTATCAACAACATCAGACAAACCACTGTTGCCATTGGTGGCAAGAATATGCAAAAAAGAAACAAAATTCCCATAACAACCATTTCATAACCACGAAAACGGTTTATCTTTTTCGCTTTTTCCGGTTCTAACTTATAATTTTTTATATAGTCCATTTTGGGCAAATAATTCCCCAGAAACAAGAACTCAACACCTACTATCACTGCTGCAATAATTCTCATGTCCACACTATACCCAAGCACCATGCCGAATGTGGCAAATTGCAAAACAATTGTTATAACAGGCAATATCCATTTCGTTACTGCTTCTATCTTCTTATTTATACCGTGCTTTTTTACGTTAAGGTCACTTACCAAGCAAATGATACCTTGAAATAATACCATTAAAACAGGCAATCCAACTATCGTGAATTCCTTTGAGGCAAAATTGTCCGGATTGCCGTTTATATCAAAATGAATTGGCATTACATCAGGTAGTTTATCCCAAATCAAAATCCCTAAAATGATAGGAGAAAGACATACAAAGCTTGTTATTAAAAAGTATTTCCACTTAAAAAAATTCATTGTTTACTACCTCCCAGTGTATATATCCACTTAATTACTTCTTCAAACACAGACGTATTAAGCTCGTAATATATAAAATTTTTAAATTTTCGTTCACAAACAAGGTCAGCCTTTTTAAGTTTTGCAAGGTGATAAGAAACCGTAGCACCTGTAAGACTAAACCTTTCGCTTATTTCCCCTGCTGATTTATTCCCCGTTTTCAACATATCAAGTATATCACGCCTTATCGGGTCAGAAATCGCCTTTAGCGTTTCATTTATTCCCATACTATCACTCCCTAAAATCTATTTAGAAGTATTTCTAAATAGATTTTACACAAAATCGGCTTTTTTGTCAACAGCCATTTAGAAAAAAATCTAAATAGCTGTATTGAAAATAAAAAAAGCCGAGTAAATCGGCTTTTCATTATCTTTTCTTAAATGATAGTATTAAATCATAAACTGATGCCACAGCACAAACTACACAGGTAAGTGAGCAAAATCCTATCAAAACATACGGAACTTTTACAAAATAAGGAATCAGAAACACACAAAATCCAGTCAGCTTGTTAAGGTATGTATGGTTGCTCATAAACACCTTGTACTTTACTGCAGTGAATACATAGGTAAACACACGCAAAATAATAATAGCCATAACCGCATACCAGATTTCCAAAGGCAATAACCTTGCCAGAATCGGAAGCAGTCGGTAAAGAATTATGCCGTAAAACATAAGGTCTGCCGCGCTATCAAGCTTTGAGCCAAATTCCGAGCAAGTATTTGTTTTTCTTGCGATATACCCGTCAAGAACGTCAGTTATTCCTGTCAGGGTATAAAGAACAAAGAATTCTCCTGACAACGGAATTGTAACACTCAACAAAAGCGTACCTAAAATTCTTAAAATTGTAATTATGTTTGCCATATACCTCTCTTCTCTTTCCTTAACTTTTTATCATACGTCACACTTATATTTTTATACGTTAAACAACCCTAAATAATTGATGCCAAATATCCAGATAAATAATGTGAACAGGCAAAGTGCTGATGAAATTACTATAATTTGTGCGGCAAGTCTTTCATCGCCATCCATTTGTTGTGCCATAGGAAATGATGATACGGCGATTGGTCCGCCAAAGGTTATTAAAAGACACGCAAGAGCTTCTCCTGAAAATCCGTATAAAATTGCAGCAGTTAAAACCACCAGCGGAATAATAACCAGCCTTGCCAGTATTACCACGCTTATTTCCTTTAGCTGGTCCCCAATACCTGAAAACTCAAATCCTGCACCCAGGGCAATTATAGCAAGAGGTGTTGAAACAGAGCCTATATCTCCCGCTGCCTTTTCTATTACATAAGGGAGTTTAATATCAAGCCAGAAAAACAAAAGCCCTATTGCACAACCGATTATAAGCGGGTTTTTCGCCATGCCCCTCAAAAGCTTTGATATGTTCGGTTTTCCGCTCCCGTCTCTGAAACGTTCCAAAGCAATTACTGCTAAAATATTGAACATCGGAACAACAACCGCAACCATTAACGATGCAAGACCTTCCGCCTCTTCACCGCATATGTAACTGACCAACGGGATTCCTAAAATAGCAAAGTTTGTACGGAAAAATCCCTGAAGCATTACGCCTCTTTTTGAATTATCTTTTGTAAGAGCAAAAACTGCAAAATATCCTAAAACGAATACGCACAAAACTCCAATTATCGTAAAGACAACAAGTTTTATATCAAACACATTAGCTGTTTCGGTTTTGTAAATGTTATAGAATAAAAGAGTAGGCAAAAATACCTTAAAAACAAGTTTATTTATTAAATCAAAGCCCTTTTTATCGCAAACTTTTAAACACTTTAAAACATATCCCAAAAGCATCAAAAGAAAAATTGGTGCGATTGCGTCAAAAGACAATTTTAAACTTTCCATTTCCCGCTCCGTGTCTTAAGTAAATTATATCCAGATTATCAAAATAATTACATAGGTTATTATATAAATAAAAAAATACAGTGTCAATAATTTTAACAGTAATTTAACAGAATGTTAATATTAAATTCACCCCAGATAAAAGTCTATTAAAAGCATCAGTGAAAATCCCAGAAGCAGTGCATAAGTTACAAATCGGTCTCCGTTATGGTGTGTTTCAGGTATCATTTCATCGCTTATTACATAAAGCATCGTCCCGCCTGCAAAGGCAAGTGCAAATGGCAAAATTGCACTTGAAATGCTTACTGCAAAATATCCCAAAAGTGTGCCTACAACCTCCACAAGTCCCGTAACCAATGCCGCAATAAAGGTACGCCTTTTCCCTATTCCCGCAGCAAGCATCGGTGCTATAATAACCATACCTTCAGGTATGTTTTGCAGTGCAATACCACCTGCTATGGCGATAGCCTCTGATGTGTTTCCCGTACCAAAACCTACACCCGCTGCAATACCCTCAGGAAGATTGTGTATTGCAATCGCCATCACAAACAGTATGACTTTATTTATCTGCTCATTCTTTTCAGGATGTGCCTCTATATCAACTCCCGACAGCCTGTGAAGATGCGGCAGAGCCTTATCCATAACATTCAAAATAAGAGCTCCTGCAAATATGCCAAGAATTGTCACATAAACAGAATGTTCACCGCCGTATTCCAAAGACGGCATAATAAGTCCGAACACTGCCGCCGCAAGCATAACCCCTGCAGCAAAGGACAAGATTGTATCGCTGAACTTATGTGAAATATTTTTGAAAGTAAATCCTACAACAGAACCGATAAGAGTCGCTCCGCCTACTCCTATTGCAGTTAATAATACAATTTCCATTTGAATTCTCCTTAAAACTTTTTGTTATATTTATACACCTCTTTATACAGCGTGTCCCTTATTTTTTCGAACATATCTTCGCTGATTTTCGACCTTGATGTCATTATCATAAGCGGCACAATATTTTTACCTTTTGAAATCGGCGGTTGAAAATATGCGTATTCATTCAGATAAAAGCCGTTTCTTTCATAAAATCCAATTCGTCTTTTCGCAAGCTCTGTATCGGGAAGCTCCACCTCAAGACAAACTGTTTTTCTCTGATTTTCTAAAAATTCTCCAAGCATTTTGCTTCCAAGACCGGTATTTCTATATTCTTCCCCAACTGCAAAGTGCTCTATGAAAACAAAATCATTAAATTCCCATACCGCTATAAATCCTTTATGTTTATCGGTTGCATATATGGAATACACAGGGTTATCAAGTAATTCTTTCTGTTCATAATATGGTCTTATTTCATCACCCGGGAAGCTTTGCTCCATTATCTCATAAACCCCGTCAAAGTCTTCCGTCTTTAGCTTATCTATCATAACCTCACCCGTTAAATATTCATTATCGCTTTGGTGTTCTCCTCCGAGTATTCAATTTCTGCAGAATACATTCTCGCTATATCGATAATTTTTTCACCGTTATTTGATTGCAAAAGTGCTCCTAAAAAGTAACAGCTTATAAGCGCAAATTTCACCCTTTTCGCATAATCACCGTCTTCTATTGCTCCTGTTAAATGTCGGAAAATAAAATACACCGCAAGTTGTTCAAATATAGTCTGGTACTCATCTTTTCTGAATATTCCCCCATCAAATCCGGTATCTTTTAACCTTTCAACTTCCTTTATCCACGCTTTGTCTAATATTTCCAAAGATAAATACTTATTAAGCAGTTCTTCTAAAGAAAATTCAAACTTAAGACCAAATTTCTCTGAAAGGGACAAAAATCTTTCGTATATACATATACTTCTATCTGTCAAAACAGATAAAATTTCTTCTCTTTTAATAAAAAATTCCTGTTCTTCTGTTGTAAGCTCTGCATTATTGGGAATTCTAACGGAAAACTTCTCTGTTTCTGAAAGAATTATCCTTGCCGCTTCCTCGCAGGCAAGTCCCAATCCCGTTTCGGTAAAATCAGAATAAAAGTTTTTGAATCTCGGGTGCAAATAGCATATATCGCAAATGGCATCTTCGCCGTATTCTGCAATTATCTCACAAAGTCCGTCCTCTGAAAGCATAGGGCATCTTTCTCCTTTTGCCAGCAAAAAATGCGGAACGTCCCCCGTAATATTAGCTCTTATTTTCTCCCCAAGCGGTGTATCAAGGCTTTCATATAACATCAGTGTATCATCGTCTATATCGATTTCCCAGCCGATACAACAGTTATGCTTACATTTATCCGCTATACACTTGAATTTGTGATAATAATTTGGTACTGTCTCTTTCATATATGCCTCTTTAACAATCAAATTCCTTTTCTAATAAGTCAATCATAATTCCTGTGTTCAGCTCCATAGCGTCTATCGGGTAAATTTCCTTTATGTATCCGTAATAAAATTTATCCTTAAAGAATTCCGCTATCTCCCCTTTATTCTTACCGTCTTTAAGCATATCGGTTATTTCTTTTGCCGTTTCCTCTGCACTTTCCTTTGCTCTTTTTAGGTAGAATTTTGTTTTACAACTATCTAAAAGCCCAAAATGCGGAACAAGTACATTTTCAATATCAAGCTTTTGCACCTTCTCAATTGATTTAATTGTCATATCATAGCCGACAAGGTAAGATGGAACAACTTCATCACTGCCGTTATAAACGCCTATGGTCTCACAGGACAAAAGCAGCTTTTCCTTCGGGCAGTAATATCCGACAGAACATCTGGTATGACCCGGAAGATTTATTGCAACAAATTCCATATCCCCCGCTTTTATTACATCTCCGTCTGAAACGGAAATGTCTACTTTCAGGTCATCAATTAAATCTTCGTATTCCATAACGCCACATTTTTTGGCAAACTTTCTGTCAAGGTCACGCATTACCGCTTTTGCTGTCGGCTTTGCAAAAATCTTTGCGGCATACTCTCCCGCCACCACTTTTGCATCAGGCCAGTACTTTAATGCATATACAGAACCTAAGGCGTGGTCATAGTGTGAGTGCGTCAGGAATATATAGTCAAGAGTTCTTTCACAGAGTATATTTTTGATTTTATCCGCAACTGCGTATCCTGTAAAAGCAAATCCCGAGTCGTACATTATGGCGGTGCTCCCATCATCAATCAGGAACGCCGCATCTCCGGGATTTGCCCGTATATCAGTTATTGTAATTTTATTCATTCTTTTTACCTCACAGAATTTTCAATATATTTCTTACTCTGTAAATCGAGTTTTAAATCATTATATCATAGCTTTGTGCAAAAGACAACATCCGAAAGATTATTGACTTTTTTATGCTTTTATGATAAAATTACACAAATTTATTATAAGGAGATTTGCTATGGTTTTAGTTTTAAAAGCTCTTAATATTTTTGCTGTTTTATTTATTGCAGCTGTTATAATCTGGCGTTTTCTTGCCAACTCCGGCGTACCATTTAAAAAGGTTATTGACGAGCGGAAAATTTCCGATACTTATACTCCCGGAAAGAGAGAATGCGCCAAAATTTTTGGTCTTTCCATACTATTCAGACTTTTTATCCTATGCGCTTCCATATCCATCTTTTGTTTGTTTGAAACACAGGCACAAAATTTTGAATGGAGTCAATGGTTAAATAAATGGGTACAGTGGGATGCAAGACACTATATTAACATTTCAAACGGATATGAATCATACATAGAAAAAGGAGAATATCCGACCCTGGTTTTCTTCCCTCTATATTCATTTTTCCTTAATTTAGTTAACTATATTATTCCAAATTCTGCACTTTGCGGGCTTATTGTATCTGCAATTTTCTCCTCTGTTGCCTGCATCTACTTCTATAAATTAGTGTGCCTTGATTATGGCAAAGAAACCGGAAAGCTTGCAGTTATACTTCTTTGCGTTTTTCCGTTCGGACTTTTCTACAACGCAATTATGAGTGAAAGCATTTTCCTGTGCACGTCCGTTATGGCATTGTATTACATAAGAAAGCACAACTGGTTTGTTGCCGGGATTATAGGTTGCCTTGTTGCTCTGTCACGTTCCATTGGTGTATTTCTGGTTATTCCTGCTTTTATTGAGCTTTTAGAAGAAACTCAGTTGTTGGGAAATCTTAAAGACAAGAATGTATGGTTTAATACAATAAAAAAAGGTATCTGGCTTTTACTTTTCCCTGTAGGTACCTTGATACATCTGTTTATCAATTACAGGATTACAGGGGACCCGTTGTATTTCCTTATTATGGAAGAAGAGTTCTGGAATCAGGTAGGTTCTCCTTTCTATAAAATCTGGGATACATTCTTTTACGTATTTAGCGGCGGATACAGCTTATCGGTAAAGATGGCATCATTTATACCAGGTATGCTTTGCTTAATCAGTGTTTACGCTCTTTTTATAAAAGGACTAAAAAAACACAAAACTATGTATCTATGCTGGTTGTTTATAAACATACTTGTAAACACTTCAATATCCTGGCCGCTTTCTTTAAGTCGTTACCTTGCTACTGCGGTTCCGGTTTATATTATTCTCGCTGATGAGTGTAAAAACCGTCCTGTTCTTAAAACAGCAATTATAATCGGTTCAAGCATTCTGTTTGGTATTTATCTGACCGGTTACCTTAACACTAAATTTATTATGTAAAACCAATCCTCCTATGTCAGTTTATTCTGCCATAGGAGGATTCTTTTTTGTCTTTTTTTACTGGTTCTGTCAATAATAATTCAGTTTTTTATTAATCTTCAAAAAAAAGTATTGACAAGTAAAAAACCGTATGTTATGCTTTAACTGTATTAATACAAATAACACAGTTAAAGGAGTGATTGAATGATACGACTTGACTATAAAAACGACAAGCCGTTGCACGAGCAGATAACTCAGGGCATTAAAGACCTTATTATTTGCGGTGTATTGGCATCGGGCGACCAGCTTCCGTCTGTACGTGAGCTTTCTGTTAATCTGACTGTGAACCCAAATACTGTTCAAAGAGCTTACAAAGCGCTTGAAACAGAAGGAGTAATCTATTCAATTCGTGGTAAAGGTAATTTTGTAGCCGAATCTCACGAAGCGGATAATCGCACACTCGACAAGCTATACTTCTCTTTGGCAGAAATAGTACGTGAACTTGCCTTCTATGGCGAAACCGAGGATAAAATCTTAAAAATCACTGCAAATATTTTAAAAGAAAGGAATGAGGATTAATGATTAAAGTTAAAGACGTAGTTAAAACCTTTGACGGATTTCACGCTTTAGACGGCTTTAATATGACAGTTAAGCGTGGCAGTATTTATGGCCTTGTCGGTCCTAACGGTGCCGGAAAGACCACAATTATAAGCCACTTAACAGGTGTTCTTTTGCAAGACTCCGGCAAAATTTCAATCGCCGGCGAAGATGTATGGGAAAATGCGGGACTTAAGCAGAAAGTTCTTTCTATAAATGATGACTGGTACTATTTCGGTACATATACAATAAAGGAAATGGCAAAGTTCTATGAAAGTGTGTATAAGAACTTTAATCGTGAACGTTTTGAAAAACTTGGCGAAATTCTGCACTTTAACGAAAACACTCAAATACGCAGGCTCTCAAAAGGTATGAAAAAACAGGTCGCATTCCGTCTGGTTCTCTCCTGTATGCCCGAAGTTTTAATTTTAGACGAGCCTTTAGACGGGCTTGATCCTGTTATGCGTAAACAGATAATGAATGTTATAATCTCTGACGTTGCAGAACGGAAAATGACAGTCTTGGTTTCTTCTCACAACCTTCGTGAGCTTGAGGATATTTGTGACCACGTTGGTATTATTCACAACGGAAAAATGGTTATCGAGAAGCCGCTTGACGACTTAAAGGGCAACGTTCAAAAGCTTCAGCTTGCTTTCCGTGATGAATTCCCTGAAGTTTTAAAAGACGCACTCGAGATTCTTCACTTATCAAAAACAGGTTCTGTTTATACAGCAATAGTTAAAGGTGATTCGGATACCATAACAGATATTGTAACATCCGCAAATCCTTTGATTTTTGATAAGGTCAGCCTCACCCTTGAGGAAGTATTTATTTATGAGTTAGGAGGTTTGGGTTATGACTTCAAGCAAATCATTGTTTAATTCAGGAATTTATAAAAACACCCTGAAACGTTTTAAGTGGGGCAGCTTTTTATACTTTATCATACTCTTCTTCTCCCTGCCGTTTATTATCCTGGTACAGGAAAAAGAATATCTTATGAATTCATACAGATTCGTTCCTGAAACAACGCCTCTAATTCTGCAAAGCGGTTTTATGGTAATACCTGTTCTGCTGGCTATGATTGTGCCAAGCATTGTTGCAACACTTTGCTTTAACAATGTGCATTCTGCTAAACAGAGCAATTTTATACATAGCCTGCCTCTTGCAAGGCTTGAAAACTACATTTCAAACACTTTAGCAAGCCTTACTCTGACAATTCTTCCTGTGCTTTTAAATGCTGCAATTTTATTTATAATGAGCGTTACAGGGTATCAGGAAATCATTGCATCTGGCTCTGTAGTGTATTGGTTTTTCATAAATGTTGCAGTCAGTTTTATAATGCTTTCAGTTTCTGTCTTTGCGGCATTTTTAACAGGGCACACAGCAGCACACCTTGCAATAAACCTACTTCTGCATACAGCGCCTTTGATTATTGCACTTGGGATTTACCTTATAAGCAGCATTTTCCTGTTTGGTTTTACCGAGTCTAACAACTTTATCGGCACGGAAATTGCAAACAACACACCGATAGTTTGGCTGTTTTCAAAAACAATCGAATATAACCAACATTCAAATGTGTTTTTAAAGCCACAAATGTGGATATTTATCGGCATAGCTATTGTTTTCTATGTTCTTGCATTTGTTCTATATAAGAACCGCAAGCTTGAGGCTTGCGGAGATGTTGCGGCGTTTAAAGTATTCAGACCCATTTTGAAATACACAGCAACCTTTTTTGCGGCAGTTTTGATTTTCGGTATGATTTCTTCTACTAACCTTGGTGCAACACCAATTTTCACAATCGCCGCAGCCGTAACCGCAGTTGTTTACTTTGCCTCTGAAATGCTTATAAGAAAAACTGTAAAGGTTTTTGGAAGCTATAAAGGCTATGTTGGTTTTGCAGTAGTTATGGCAATTTTTATAAGCATCTTTGCATATACCGATATTTTCGGTTATGAGCATCGTATTCCTGACCGTGCAGATATTGAAAGCGCTTCAATTTACCACCGCTATGGTGATAATATCCCTATGGTAGCAGATAATAAACTTATTGAAGATGTACGAACGCTACACGCAGAATTAACAAGTGATATCCCTGTTGTAGATAATGATTTTGAAAGATATTCATTGCTTCGTGTTCGGTATAACCTTAAAAATGGTAAGGTTTTAGAAAGAGCATATAAAGTTACGGAAGACGTTCACGAACATGCAATCTCAAAGATGTACGAAAATACCGAGTACAAAAATATTGTGTATAGCTTTGATATGCTTAATATTGATAAAGTTAAGAATATGGAATTAAGATTTGGTACTTCAACATTTATGCATCATATCTCAGTAAATAACGATGCTCAGGCAATTTTAGAAGCAGTAAAAAAAGACTTGGCCATTCTCTCCTATGACGAAATTGAGGGACAGCAATTCGGGATAAATACCTCATTCAGTATTTCTCAAACTACAGAGGAAAATGAAGAATCTAAAATCTTTGTTATTGCAGAGTCAAGCGAAGGAATTTACCAAACGAACCGTATGTATCATATCAATATGCAAATCAACTCTAACTTTAAAAACACCTTTGAAGTTTTAAGAGAACAAGGTTATTATGCCGAGTTCATTTCTAACTTCTGCAAAAATGTTAGAGTTTGCAGGATTCCTGTATATGTAAAAGGCAGTGAATATACTTATAAAAATGATAAGGGCAAGTCATATGAATTTATGATAAACTCAAACGATTGCACTTTAGTAAAACCTGATGAAGCCTTTAAAATTGCAGAAAAACTTCTTTATGAACCTATTGACTACACCGGAAAGGAAAGCAGACTTGCTGACGGAAAATACTATTTGGTTTATTGCTGCACTAATGACTATCAGACCATTGACCTTGATTCTCACTGCTACGCCTTTACAGAAGAAACAATGCCTGAATATTTGAAGATATACATTATCAATTAAAATAAAAAATACCACCTGAGTGGGTGGTATTTTTTATTTTGTTAATTATTTATTTCTCTACTGATTTACTTAAAGCTTCTTTAAGATTTTGTGCTGAATAAGTCGCTTTTTCATTATTCATCGCATATCCAACAGCTAAAACGTGCATACCGGCACTAATTGCAGCTTCAACACCGGCATCAGCATCCTCACAAACCAGACATTCACTTGGCGCTATTCCCAATCTTTCTGCAGCTTTTAAGAATACTTCCGGATCCGGCTTGGAATTCTTGATATCATTTCCATCAACAATAGCATCAAATAAAGAAATAATTCCTGTCTGATTTAAAATCAGATTTGTATTCTTGCTTGAAGAACCTATAGCGGTCTTTATTGAGTTATCTTTTACATATGAAACGAATTCTAAAGCTCCATCAATCAAAGCAGAATTGTCAATTTTCTTCACAAGGCTTACATAATATGAATTTTTTCTTTCAGCCATTTCCATTTTTTCATCTTCTGAATACTTCTTTTCAGCCTTTTCCAATACAATTTCAAGGCTCTCCATTCTGCTTATTCCACGAAGTCTTTCATTTATATCTCTGTCAAAATATATGTTTTCTTCATCAGAAAGCTGTTTCCACGCTAAATAGTGACAATTATCAGTAGTAACAAGCACTCCGTCCAAATCAAATATTATTGCTTTATAATTTAACAAATTCAACATTTATCTTCCCTTCCCTTAAAAATTCAATGTGATATTTTTGCCTTTTTCAACCAACAATTCTTTACCCTGGAACACAATCTTAACATCACTGTCAGAAATTAAGTTATAGGTATGAGGAGCTATAGAAATGTTGATTTTACTACCCTTATATATGAAATTAAATTTCACATTCTTCCACCAAGGAATTGTATGTGGATTTATTTCAATATAATCTTTTCTGCATTTAATTCCTGCTATACCACGGAATACACAATACCATGAACCCGCAAGACAACCGGAATGAACCCCCTGCCAAGTGCAGTGATGGATATCCTTAACATCCATATATGTTGTTTCCATAAGATAATTATATGCAGACAGCATTCTGTCATTATCTGCCGCACAAATTGAATGAGGAGCATAAGAAAGTGATGATGAAGACTCGCACATCTTTTCATAATAATCCCAGTTCAAAGCATAATTTGAACCAGCAGGGTCCATATTCAAGTAGCTATATATCAACATAACGTCAGGTTGCTTGATAACCTGGCTCTTATGATATAATCCGGATGCTTTCATCTGGCGGCTTTTTGCCGATGTTCCTCCTGCAATTTCAAGTGTACGGCTCAGGTCAAAATATCCGTCAAACTGTGGAATCAAGCCACTTTCTGTCATCGGCAAATACAACTTTTCTGAAATATCGGTAAAGTCATAGTCATATCCGAGTTCTTTTGCATATTCAGATGTCTTTTCCAAAACGAATTTTACAAGATAATTAGTATATGCATCATTGTCAACATACGGATGATGCTCATCAGTTCCTGTAACATATTTTATTTCATATCTGCCATTTGTAAGCTCAACTCTGCTCTTCCAGTATTTACATAGCTCTACAAGAACTTCAAAGCCATACTCTTTCAAAAATTCCATATCGCCTGTAACTGTCACATAATTAATAATTCCCCAAGCCACATCGGCATTTATGTGTACCTGATGGAATGGATGGCGTATATAGGCATGAACCTGTTCGTCACCTACCACGGATGAGTTAAATGCATATTTTGCACCATCACGGCCATCTTCCTTTGCATTCTTTTTTGCCTGCTCTAATATATTATAACGATACATTAACGCCATCTTTGCAGCTTCAGGGCAAGTGTGAATAAAGAACGGCAACTGATATACTTCACAATCCCACCAAACAAAGTTTTTATACATTTCACCAGTTAAAGCCTTTGCAGCTATACTGTGAACGCTATCGTGTCTTGATGCGGAAATTAATGTGTGATAATTGGCAAATCTAATACCGCTATCAGCAGCATCATCACCTTCAATTTCAACATTAACTATATCGTAAAGCTTTTTATACTCTGCTATATGTTTATCATAGTAACTGTTATAAGTGCCGTCTAAAATCACCGGTTTATCAACAGTTTCTTCACGTGAAGATGCTATGTATACAGATTTTTCAAGAATATACTCAGTGGCTTCTTTTGAGTCAAATTCAGTGTAGGAATAAAGTAAACCCTTTTCCTTTTTTCCTGACCATTCACTATCTGTTCCCAATAAATTAGTTACTGTTGTAACCCCTGTTTCAAATCCGAATTTTCTGCCCATCTTAGAATGTGCAAATGTTACATTTTCAAAAGCATCATAAGAAATAGCTTCAATAGCTTTTTGTCCGGTTGTTTTTGAACGTGTGTCTATTCCGGACATAACAGAAATTTTACCGCTATGATTTACAGGTGTAATTTTCACCTTTAAGCAGTAAA
The DNA here is from genome assembly GCA_045658645.1 of Clostridia bacterium. Classification (GTDB taxonomy): domain Bacteria; phylum Bacillota; class Clostridia; order UBA1381; family UBA1381; genus UBA1738. Next base: position 22,873 of record JAZOVJ010000029.1, read on the forward strand.
TATGATCATTATCAAAAGAAGAAAAACGTTCAAATTCAAAATCAGTAATATCTCCCTTACTGTTTTCCCAACGAACTTTTCTTGTAAGTGTAGCTGTTGTTAAATCAATATAACGCTCCCAATCAAGAATTTTTCCTTCCCACGGATAGAATGTTTCGCCGTTTACGCTTATTCTGATCAACAGAAAATCAACATTATTAATAATTGATTCTGTGTATTCAAAATTCTTGAGGTTTTCTTCGTCAAAATAGTATTTCTTCATATATTCGTTGTCAGCAAATGGCTCAACAACGTCTATAACCTCATCTATAACTCCTCGTATATATGCTCCTTGAATTCGCAAAGAGCCGTATTCCTCAAAGCTTCCTCTTACTCCTATATAACCATTTCCGGTTGTAAAAAGAGAGGCTGTTGCTGCTTCTTCTTCAATATTATAGTTTTCCTCTACGAATTTAGTTGATTTTGGTACTAACATATAGACAACTCCTTAATTAAAATCAATATATTCTGATGTATTGTTATGGCAAATTCTCCTAATTATTTTTCAATGCTTTTACATAATTTAACATTTGCCATTTATTAAATAATACCATATTTAACAAGAAAAATCAAGCCAAATATAAAGATTTGACATCAAATAACAAAGAATATTATGTAAATCATTTCAAGACCGAAGGCTTTTTGCATTTCAAAGCAAGTGACTGATTTTTTTGCATAAAAAAAATCGGAACAAGCGTAACTTGTTCCGACGTGGTGACCCGTAAGGGAATCGAACCCTTGTTGCCGCCGTGAGAGGGCGGAGTCTTAACCGCTTGACCAACGGGCCATAGAACTTTTTTAGTATAACAAATACACCCCATTTTGTCAAGGCTTTTTTAAAAATTCAGCACAAAAAATCCCGAACATACAGTTCAGGATTTTATCACTCTTCTATATTTTGATTTATCTTAAATGCAAGTGTCATTAAAGAGTCTGTCAAGTGTACGTTTTCAACAGGAACAGGCTTTTTTGTTTTAAGCTCAACATAAGCGAAATTCCAAAGCCCCTTTATTCCGTATTCAACAAGGTTATTTGCCACATCTTCAATGACAGTCTTTGGAAGTGTCAGCATTGCGATGTCAATCTTGTTTTCACGAATAAAGCTCTCGATACCTTTCATATCCATAATCTTTATTCCGTTACACTCACTGCCTATTTTATCAGGGTCAACATCGAACATACCCATAATATCAAAGCCACGTCTTTTCATAGCTCCGTAATTTGCAAGCGCATGTCCCAAGTGACCTGCACCCACAATAATTGTTTTATACCCATTTGATGTGCCGAACAATTCTTCAATTTCCGTCAAAAGATATTTGACGTTATATCCGTACCCTTGCTGTCCAAAACCGCCAAAGTAGTTGAAATCCTGTCTTATCTGACTGGCTGTAACACCCATTTTTTCGCTTAGCGCAGTTGATGAAATTCTTGTCTTACCATTCTTTTCAAGTTGACTTAAATAGCGATAATATCTTGGTAATCGCCTAATAACAACCTCCGGAACTTTTCTCTTTGTTTCCAAGAATCTTTCCTCCAAATCATAAATAAATATCTACATAAATTATAACATATATTTTCAATTTTCGCAACAGTTATTTTGTTGACATAATAATAAAATTCGTGTATAATTATGTCGTATTATTAAACCCTGGAGGTACACTAATGAAAGAAGGAAATTTTGCAGTAGCACAATCAGGCGGACCAACGGCAGCTATTAATGCTACCCTTTGCGGCGTCATTGAAGGTGCTTTTTCTTGCGGAAAAAATATTTATGGTGCAAGAAATGGTATTTTAGGTGTTGTAAAGGACGATTTTGCAGAACTTAACCATATTTTTGCCGATATGGATAATATTCAGCTTTTAAAAAACACACCATCTGCCTACCTTGGTTCTTGCAGATATAAGCTTCCAAGCGCAGATAGCAACCCTGAAGTTTATGAAACAATTTTTGCAAACTTTGAAAAGTATAATATTGATAAGTTCATATATATCGGTGGTAACGATTCAATGGATACCGTTAACAAATTATCTGAATACTCTATAAAACACAACAAAGGCGTATGTGTTGTTGGTGTTCCAAAGACCATTGACAACGACCTTATGGGAACAGACCACACCCCCGGCTTCGGTTCTGCTGCAAAGTTTGTTGCAACATCTGTCAGTGAAATTGCCCGTGACTGTGCGGTTTATGCTGACCCATCAATCACCATTGTTGAGATTATGGGAAGAAATGCCGGCTGGCTAACCGCTGCTTCTGTTCTTTCAAGAAGCTCAACCACAAATGCACCGCATCTTATTTATCTTCCTGAAAAGCTACTCAGTGTTGATAAGCTTATAGAAGATGTCAGAAATTGCACTGCAAGAAATATGGTTATCGCAGTTTCGGAGGGCATTAAAGACGAAACCGGCAACTATTACAGCAATATGGAATGCTTGGCAGGTCACGATGAATTCGGTCACGCCCAGCTTTCCGGCTCTGCAAAGGTTGTTGAGGATATTCTTAAAAAGGAATTCGGAAGAAAAACACGTTCTATCGAGCTTAATGTTACCCAACGCTGCGCAACACACTTTGCTTCTCTTACAGACCTTAACGACTCTGTTCGTATCGGTAAAGCAGGCGCAGATGCGGCTCTTTCAGGTGAAAGCAGCATAGTTATGGGATATCAAAGAAATGAGGACAACACATTCTCTATCATCAAGAACAAGGTTTGTGATGTTGCTAATCTTGAAAAGAAAGTTCCTGATAACTTTATTGCAGAAAATGGTTATGACGTAACCCAAGAATTTATTGACTACTGCTTACCACTTATTATAGGCGAGCCTGAAATTGTTACAGAGAACGGAATTCCAAAGCATATCGCACTTAAATAATATTGAACCGACACTTTTTAGTGTCGGTTTTTTAGTAAAAGAAAACCTCCTTAAAAAAGGAGGTTTTATAGAATCGCCTTGAAACAAAATTCGTATTTTTATTTTTCCTTACTCGTAATCGTAACCAGCCTTCAACGCTTTTAGGTTAAGCTCAAGCATATCTGCCTTTTTAGCAGGAATGACTTTCTTAAGTCCGTTTTCGATAGCGTCAAAACCAACTACACCTGTTTCCTTAATCATCTTTCCAAGGATAACCATATTTGCAAGTGTTGGTGTTCCTAAATCTGTTGCCATCTTTGTTGCAGGAATATAGAAAGCTTCAACATCGTCTCGCTGTACTTTTCTTTCGATAAGGCTTGATTCAACAAAGATTTTAGCACCAGGGACAGCTGCCGGTTCATACTTATCAAGTGATGGCAGGTTTAGGGCAATAAGTACGTTAGGGTTTGATACGATTGGTGAACCAACAGGTGAATCGCTCAAAATAACGCTGCAACTTGCTGTACCGCCACGCATTTCAGGTCCGTATGACGGAAGCCAGCTAACCTGCTTTCCTTCTGTAAGTCCGTTATATGCAAGGCACTTTCCGGCGAAAAGTACACCCTGTCCGCCAAAGCCCGCTATTAGAATATTAAATGTGCTCATTTATTTGTCCTCCTTAGCGCTTCTGTCTTTATAAACGCCCAAAGGATAGTAAGGAAGCATTTTTTCATCTACCCACTTTAGTGCATCCTTCGGTGTCATACCCCAGTTAGTAGGACAAGTTGAAACAACCTCTATAAGTGAGAATCCCTTGCCGTTAATCTGATTTTCAAACGCCTTTTTGATTGCAGCCTTGGCTTTTTTGATGTTCTTAACATTATTAACTGCAACACGTTCTAAATATTCAGGTCCTTCAAGCTCTGATAACATTTCGCAAACTCTTACAGGGAAACCACAGTGGTTTGTATCTCTACCGTAAGGTGAAGTCTGTGTAACCTGACCAGGAAGTGAAGTTGGAGCCATCTGACCGCCTGTCATACCGTAAATTGCGTTATTTACAAAGATTACTGTAATGTTTTCGTTTCTTGTCGCAGAGTGTACTGTTTCAGCAGTACCGATTGATGCCAGGTCACCGTCACCCTGATATGTGAATACAATCTTTGACGGGTCTGATCTTTTTATACCTGTAGCAACAGCAGGCGCACGTCCGTGAGCTGCTTCTACCATATCGCAGGCAAAGTAATCGTATGCCATAACTGCACAACCAACCGGTGCAACACCGATAGTCTTACCACAAATTCCAAGTTCGTCCAAAGCTTCTGCTACCAAGCGGTGAATAATACCGTGAGTACAGCCAGGACAATAGTGTAACGGAGCATCTGTTAATGCTTTTGGTTTATCAAATACGATCATTAGTTGTTACCTCCGTTTACTTCAATAATTTTTGCAAGAACTTCTTCCGGTGAAGGAATCATTCCGCCCACTCTGTTGCAAAGTTCAACAGGCTTCTTACATCTGATAGCAAGCTCAATGTCTTCTACCATCTGTCCCATTGAAAGCTCAACAGATATAAATTTATTAACCTTATCAGCTGCCGCTAAAAGTGGCTTTTTAGGGAATGGCCAAAGTGTGATAGGTCTAATCATACCTACTTTTATTCCCTGCTTTCTTGCCTCAACTATAGCATTCTGAGAAACACGTGATGCGATGCCGTATGCAACTACACAGATTTCAGCATCATCCATCATAAATTCTTCGTACATAGCTTCATTTTCTTCGATAGTCTTATATCTTTCATATCTTTCGAAGTTTGTCTTTTCAAGCTGGTCAGGTTTTAAGAATAATGAGTTTACGATGTTGTGTTCACGTTTTCCGTCTGTTCCTGTAACTGCCCAGGACTTGTCGTATGACTTGATTTCAACATCGTCCTTGATTTCAACAGGTTCCATCATCTGACCCATTGTACCATCAGCTAAAATCATTGAAGTCATTCTGTACTTGTCAGCAAGGTCAAAGCCCTTGATGGTAAGGTCAGCCATTTCCTGAACTGTGTTAGGTGCTAAAACTATCATTCTGAAGTCACCGTGACCGCCTGCCTTTGTTGCCTGGAAGTAGTCAGACTGTGATGGCTGAATACCACCAAGACCAGGTCCGCCTCTCTGAACATTGACAATCAGTCCCGGAAGGTCAGCACCTGCCATATATGAAAGTCCTTCGCTCTTTAGTGCAATACCAGGGCTTGATGAAGAGGTCATTACTCTCTTACCTGTTGCAGAAACGCCGTAAACCATATTGATTGCAGCGATTTCACTTTCAGCCTGTAAGAAAACACCGTCAATTTTAGGCATTCTCTTTGCCATATATGCAGCAATTTCTGTCTGCGGTGTAATAGGATAACCGAAGTAGTGGCGGCAGCCTGCTTTAATTGCAGCTTCTGCTATAGCTTCGTTACCTTTCATTAAAACTTTCTCTGCCATTTTTGTTTCCTACCTTTCTACTGTAATAATGCAATCAGGACACATTGTTGCACAGAAAGCACAACCGATACAAGCATCCTGGTCTGTAATTTCAACAGGAGAATGTCCCTTTTGATTTATCTTGTCTTTTGAAAGTATCAGCAAATTTTTCGGGCATGCATCAATACATAGTCCGCAGCCTTTGCAAAGGTCTGTTTTAAATGTTAATTTTGCCATTTTATATCTCTCCTTTAATTGATTTCATAGTATTTATCCTGCAAATCTATACAAAATGCATTTTCGACACCATCTTTAATTTCATCAAAAACCGTCTTCGTTAAGGTGGTCATAACCACCGGTAATCCGGCAAGGTCTGACAATTTGTTTATAAACTCTGCAGAGTTCTTAACGTCCTCTCCGGTTGTAAGCTTGCCGATATTTGAGTTATTTACAATACCGGTAAACTTAAGCTTTGATGCAATCTCTATCTCTCTCATAACCTCTAAAGCATCTTCTGCAGTTTTGGTTAGCGGTCGGTAGCAGTTTGCAACAAAAAGCATTTCGTAATCATTTTCAGATGTAATATCCTCTGCATATCTGCCAAGTGCAACAGCGCCTCTGTCGTCCCCCCCCACATCTATTACAAGATGCAGATTTTTGTCGCTGATTACAGAATATATTTCTTTCGGAAGAGCCGGAGCATCAAGGTTGGTATTTGCATACTCTGATGCAATAATATCAATCCCTGCCTCGTTTAGTTCCTTTTCACTGTCTTTTGTGCGAAAATATGGATTTACAATGTCAAGGTCAACTATAGCCGTATCAAACCCGCTTTTTTTTACAAGCTTAGCATAGCTTACCGCAATACAGGTTTTTCCGCTGCCATAATGACCTGCAAATAATGTTATTCGTTTCATTATTTCTCCTTAAAGTTTCGCTCTTATAATCTTTCCACTTGTTGTTTTAGGAAGTTCGTCACGGAATACCACAATTCTCGGGTACTTATAAGGTGCTGTATGCTCCTTAACGTAATTCTGGATTTCCTTCTTAAGTTCTTCACTTGGTGTTGTTCCCTTTGTAAGAACAATGCTTGCCTTAACAACCTGACCTCTTACTTCATCAGGGGCTGCTGAAACACCACACTCAAGGACATACGGAAGTTCCATAATAACGTTTTCGATTTCAAACGGTCCGATTCGGTATCCTGATGACTTGATAACGTCATCAATTCTGCCGACATACCATAAGAATCCGTCTTCATCACGTGTTGCAACGTCTCCTGTGTGGTATAAACCATCGTGCCAAGCCTCAACAGTCTTTTCTTCGTCAAGATAATATTCACGGAACAATCCGCAAGGCACTCTCTCTGATGTTCTTATAACAATTTCACCACTCTTACCAATTCCAACACTATTGCCGTCAGGGTCAACAAGGTCAACATCATAACCCGGTACAGGCTTACCCATTGAACCAATCTTGTGCTTTCCGCCAAACAGATTACCGATAAGAAGTGTTGTTTCGCTCTGTCCAAAGCCTTCAATAATTTCAAGACCTGTTAAACGTTTGAACTGATTAAACACTTCAGGGTTAAGCGCTTCACCTGCTGTTGTTGCGTGCTCTACAGAAGATAAATCGTACTTTGAAATATCCTCTTTTATAAGCATTCTGTACATTGTAGGTGGTGCACAGAATGTTGTAATATTGTGTTCTTTGAATAGCGGCAGAATGTCTGCTGCATTAAAGCGGTCAAAGTCGTAAACAAAGGTTGCTGCTTCACACATCCACTGACCGTAAAGCTTACCCCATGAGGATTTCGCCCAACCGGTATCGGAAATTGTAAAGTGAAGTCCCTCAGGATTTACACAATGCCAGTAATTTGCTGTAACAAAGTGTCCTAAAGGATATTTGTAACTGTGTGCTGCAATCTTTGGATAACCAGTTGTTCCAGATGTAAAGAACATAAGCATCAAATCATTACCGCAAGGCGTGTCTTCTGTTCTGTCAAACTTATCACTGAACATTTGATATTCGTTATCAAAGTTGTGCCAACCATCACGGTCAGCACCAACAATAATCTTTGTTGCAAGTGTTGGTGAGTCCTTATGTGCCAAATCAACATTGTCAGGAACACCGTCATCTTTTGTAGCAACTATAGCACTCACGCCTGCTGCATTAAAGCGATATGTGAAGTCATGTTCCAATAGCTGATTTGTTGCAGGGATTGCGATTGCACCAATCTTATGAAGTGCTAAAATCGAGAACCAGAACTGATAGTGACGCTTTAGAACCAGCATTACTCTGTCACCCTTTTTAATTCCAAGAGATGTGAAATAATTTGCCACTCTGTTTGATTCACGTCTTATATCGTTAAAAGTAAATCTTCTTACAGTTTTGTTTACATCAAGGTGAAGCATTGCAAGCTTATCAGGACGCTTTTCAGCCAATGCATCAACAATATCGTAAGCAAAATTGAACTTATCTTCATTTTCGAATGTTAATGATAAAAGTGCACCACTCTCATCTTCTTTCGGATGAATGAAGTTGTGATAAATACGTCTATATGGCTGGTGAACTTTATTAACCTTTTTAGCAACGTCAATGTATTCTTTTTCTTCAACCTCGCCGTTTCCTGATAAAACGATAGCGTAGAACTTACAGTCTTCTCCGCCTACCGCAATCATTCCGTGCGGAGTTGATGAATCATAGTAGATTGAGTCACCGGCATGCAGGATTTCCTGATGTCCGCCGATTTGTATCTTCAAAGTACCGCTTATTACAATATCGCACTCCTGACCTTCGTGGGTTGTCAGTTCGATATCACGTTCTTCACGTTCCTTGTCATAAACGCAGTCAACATAAAGTGGCTGTGATACACGTTTTTTAAAGCCTGATGCCAAGCTGTAATAAGTCATACCATGAGCTTGCTCAATCTTTTGACCTTCGCTCTTTCTTGTTACTGTATATGATTTAAGTGTCGGGCTTATACCCTCGATAATATCAGTAACGTCCACCTTGAACGCCAAAGCGCAACGGTAGATGAAAGCAAAGCTTAAATCGTGCAGACCGTTTTCACACGCCAGGTACTCTTCTTCAGAAACGCCGGTAAGCTTTGACATAGTTGTGACAGACATACCCTCAATTTCTCGAAGTTCCTTAATACGTGTTGCAACCTCTTTAATTTTTAAATCAAGACCTTTAATTTGATTATCCATAAAATCTCCTCTCAATAGGGGACAAACTAAAAGCTCGCCCCAAAGATACTTATAAAAAAGTCTTTGAGACGAGCAATAATTCAAAGAATTATAACCCGCGGTACCACTCAAATTGTGCTTATTGCACCTCTTTAGACTCAATCAAGTCCTATGCACTAACGCAGCCTGCGCGGGAAGGTTCTACTCACAGTGTACTGTTTTCTTCCTTCCGGCTCCGGAGCTACAAACTTTTTGCGAAACCATTGACTCGCAGCAACCGTCAACTCTCTTTAAGATTTCATCTGCAAAAAGCCCTCTCCCTCAATGCCTTTTTTTAATACGCAGTAATTATATCATATTATAATGCAAAAGTCAACATTTTTTTAGGTTTTTTCGTGGTTTTATCACGTTTTTTATACAAAAAACGTCCCTGAATTTCTTCCGGGACATTTTTATATGTATTTTTAATATCAATAGCTATTTTTCTTGATGAAATCAATGATTTCATTTACCTCACAGAAGCACAGACCCAAAACTGTGTCAGCAGCGCCATAATAAATGGCAATTCTTCCGGTTTCGCTGTCTGTCAGTGCGGCACATGGGAACACAACATTAGGGCAGTCGCCTGTACGCTCGTAAAGTGCTTCAGGTCCCATCACCATTCCCTTTGTTCTGTAAAGCACCTTCCATGGTTGGTCCTTATCAAGAATGGCTGCACCCATAGAATACATCATACCTGATGCCATCTGTATTACGCCGTGATAGAACATAAGCCATCCTTCATCGGTTTCGATAGGAGCAGGACCTGCACCGATTTTAACGCCCTGCCAGCCGCCTGTAGGGTTCATAACGTGACGGTGCTTTCCCCAATAAATCATATCAGGGCTTTCTGAATATCTCCATACAGGTTTTTTACATCCTTCAGGCTTGTCCTGCCAAGGAATATTCGGAAGTGCGTCACCAATAATTTTAGCCATAATTTTTTCTAATTTATGTTTACTTTTTGGTATATCTATTTTTTACCATAATTCGTAATTTTGCCAATTTATTTTGACAAAAATTCTTTCATTTTATCAATGTTTTTCAAGGCCTCATTTCGTCCTGCTTCATATACTTCTTTTAGTTTTTCAGGGTCACGTGTTGTACGCTTTATAGGTAGAGCCTTTTCAGGACGTATGACAAAAATTTCTCCGTTATTTTCTTTTTCTTCAATGTACTTTGTTGTTTCGTTATACATTTGCGGTCGTCCTTCCAACGCCTCCAGCAGCTTCGGGTATTTTTTAAGCATTCTTTTAAAATACTTTACGGAATTACCCGGTTTTTTAATGTATCCTTTAGGTTGTGTAAGTATTACCACATTTCTGTCATAGCCTATACTTTCAAAGTACTTTAACGGGATTGAGTCAGAAATACCGCCGTCCTGAAGCTTCATTCCGTCTATTTCCACAACTTCTGACACAAGAGGCAATGACGCTGACGCTCTCACCCATTCAAGATTTTCGCCGTCTAATCTGTCACACTTTTTATACACAGGTTTTCCTGTTTCTACATCGGTGCAAACAAGGTGAAACTCCATCGGATTCTTCTGGAATGCATCGTTATCAAACGGATCAATTTTCTCAGGAATTTTATGATAACAAAAATTCTTACCAAACAGATTCCCTGTGAAAAGTAAAGACCAAAAACTAAAATAGCGTCTGTCTTTACACAGTTTTACGTTATAACGGATTGCTCTTCCAATCTGTCCCGATTTTATATTACATCCAAAGGTTGCACCTGCAGAAACCCCGATTGCACCGTCAAAGGTTATTCCGTTTTCCATAAAAACATCAATAACCCCTGCAGTAAAAAGGCCTCTTAAAGCACCGCCCTCCATAACCAGTCCGGTT
>JAZOVJ010000030.1:0-17127 GCA_045658645.1 Clostridia bacterium
TAAGTTCTTTGCTACTGCAGAGCTAACTACATCATAGTACCATGCATTTGTGTCAATGTCTGAGAACTTATCAAGAACGTTTGCAGGAGTTGGAGTAGGAGCAGGTGTAGGTGTTGGTGTTGATGCCGGTCTGCTTCCGCCACCACCGTATGATGGTTTTGTAGTAGGTGTTGGTGTTGTTTCCGGAGTAGGAACAACAGGCACTGCATATCCACACTTAGAACAAGGATCGCCATCGTGTTCTTCGTAGTCTAAGATGTCATCACAGATTGAACACATCACAGCGTGCTTGTCGCCGTCAACTGCTTCATACTTGCTATAGTCACATGTAAGAGCCTTAACTATCTGATCCTTGATGTATACGTGACCATCTGCGCTTGCATGCATGCTGTCACCTAATTCAAGAACCATACCGCCGATTGCGTTAAGGTCCAAAGCAGTTACATCAATTGCTTCGTTAAAACCATTGATTTCTGCACCGGCAACATCAACGAATGCAAAGCCTTTGTTTTCAGCTGCAAGAACTGAGAAGTACAGGTTAGCAACTTCAACTGCATAGTCGAAGTATTCGCCAGCGTCAATTACGTCACCAGCCATTGATATTTCAAGGCCATCTACCGGGTTATATATACCTACTACAACGAGTGTTGCATCAGGATTAATTGCCTGAATTTTTTCGATAGCAAGCTTGTTTTCTACAGCGAATGAAACAACTGCATAAGCAAGATTTCTGGCATAATCGATAACTGTAGCATCAAGTGCAAGAACGCCGTCAACTACTAAATCCTTCTTGTCTTCTGCCATAGCAAGAGCGCTCTGGATGTAAGATACACAGAAATTAATTGCAGCATCAACGTCAACCTTAGCAAGAATTTCTGCAGGAACGTTTTCAGAAACAGCAGCCTTGATTTGTGCTACGGCGTCTTCAACCAGTGCAGTTCCTTCTGCATTAAGGTCAATAACCTGAAGCTGAGCCCAGATTTCATTTAATAGAGACTGAGTATCAGCGTCAATATACTTATCCCAATCAGGAATATCTGTTAGAGTAGCGTAAATAATGCTTGATGCATCCATCTGATATGTAATAAGGTCAGCCTTTGCGATTTCAGCTTCATTAGCTGCAATATATTCAACAACAGCTGAAGGAAGAAGTCTTGCTTCTGAAACTGTATTCTTACTAATATCATAGTTTTCAGCTACAAGATCGAAGTAACCCTTATCAGCACGACCTATACCTGTACCGTAAACTGTGTCACCACCGATTGCTACGTAGTAGCTGTCTTCAGACTTTTCGTAGTGCTTGTGACCGATTTTTGCAATCTGTAGAGCAACTGTAGCCTTTAGTTCGTCAACATATCCGTTAACAACAGCCTTAATTTCAGCCATAGCGTCATCGATTGAAAATTCCTTTGCTTCTTCAACAACAACGATGATTTCAGCAATTAGTTCAGCAATATTTGCTTCGTCTTCAGCTGTGATTCCAAGAATGTCCTTAAGGAAAGCAACATAAGCATCAATCTTGTCTTCTGCTGATTCGTAATCTTCAGTTTCAACAATTTCGATGATTTCTTTAACTTCATCTTTAACCTGTTCAACAATTTCGTCCACGATGGCTTCCTCTTCTACTGTAAGGTCAAGAAGAGCCTTAGCGTGTGCAACGTAAGCGTCAGCCTTTTCTTCAGCAGAAAGGTCAGCCATAGCGATTGCGATAATAGCATTAACTTCGTCTATGATTGCATCTTCAATAGCCTCAACGTCTTCAACGCCTGCTTTTGTTGCTGCATCTTTAGCTGCTGCAATGTAATCAGCAACCTTTGCTGCTTTTTCTTCTTCTGTACCATTTTCGATTACGTCAATAAGGGCATCGATTTCAGCTTTCGCATCAGCGATAACGCCTTCTGCATAATCTTTTACCGCATTTACGTCATTTAAATCATACGCAAATGTTGTTGAGCATGTTCCTAGCATCATTGCAAGAACAAGCACGCATGAAATAATCTTTTTCATACTTTTTTCCTCCTTAAAATTTTATATAATTTTATTTTTTCTGCATAAGAGATGTATAGTCAAAGTCAGCGTAAAGCTTTTCAAGCTTTCGGTAGTCGTTTTTACCCATTCCGGTAAGCGGAATTTCGTCAACACACACTATTCCGACAGGCTTGCCTCTCTCCTCAAGCTGTGAGTCACAGATGTTGAAGATGTCTTTGCATACAGCGTTCTGGTCACAATCTGAGAGAGTGACTAAAACCAAAGGAACCTGCCCCTGACCGTGTTCTATGTCAGTTATGCCAACTGCGCAACAATTTCTGACATTAGGATGCTCAGATATCAGACTTTCGATGTTGACGGGGAAGATTTTGTGCCCGTCAAATCGTGTAATCATTCGCTTAATGCGTCCGTTTACAAATAAATAGCCGTCTTCATCTAAATATCCAATATCACCCGAATGGATCCAGTAGTTTCCGTCCGGATGTTTGCGCATAACATTTTCAGTTTCTTTAGGGTTGTTGTAATAACCCTTCATCATAGAAGGACCGGTTACACAAATTTCGCCTTCCTCCATGACATCAAGTTCTTCAAAAGTATCTGGGTTAAATATACCAACAGTAGTAGTTATTGAAGGAATACCAACACTTCCCGGTTTGTAAATTTCTTCTGCACAGAATGAAACTGCAGCAGAAAGTTCACTCATTCCATAGCCTTGAGCAAGGTTTCGGTGCATGTTGTGTTTTTTCAAGAATGTGTGTAATTTCCCTTCAAGACCTTCGTTCATGGTATCTCCGCCGGAGCCTAATGTGATAAGGAAAGAAAGGTCAAGGTTCTGAACCTCGCGGCTTTCCATCAAAATCTCATAAAATGCCGGAACACTTACCATGTGTTGTGGTCTGAACTTTTTAACAAGTTCGCCCATTCTGTTAGGTTGGAAGTTCGGTACCAATACAAGTGTAAGTCCGATGGATAGTGGCATATGCATACCGCATACCAATCCATATGATGAAAATACAGGAATGATACCCAGGAATTTCTCTTTACGCTTGGTACAAATGCTTGAATGCTTGAAGTTAAATGCAACTGCATTCATACTGTCATTGGTAATCATTACACCTTTAGGAAATCCGGTTGTTCCTCCTGTGTAGGTAATCGCTGCAGGTGCATCACCCTTGTATGAAGCGGTAGGGGATGTAACCCCTTTTCCTTTTTTCAGAAAATCGTCCCATGAAATAACAGTGGAGCTGTAATTCACAGGAATGTGAGAAGTCATTGACTTGTATAGTTTTGCTATAGGTGGTAATGACCTAAGAGCTGATTGTACTATAATATACTCCTGTTCAATCTCAGACCGGATCTGACGTACTTTTGAGTAGGCGAGATCCAGAACAATAAGAATTTTTGATTCTGATTCCTGAACCATTCGTTTAATGCTGTTTACGTCCATTCTCGGGTCAATGGTGTTTGCCGTTGCACCAAGCTTGTTGAGGGCATAAATAGCAACTACCGTTTCCGGTACGGATACGGTAAGCAACGATACAATTTCACCTTCTTTAACACCAATGGCATGGAATGCATCAGCACATTTATCTATACGTTCGAAGAATTCCCTGTACTTGATGCTTTTGCCATAATAATGCAAAGCAACCTGTTCAAGATATTCTTTGTTTACCTGTTTTAAATGTTCATAAGCCGTACATCTTGGCATATCCTCTTTAAGTGCCTCTTCGCTATAATGCTTTAGCCAAGGCTTTGTCTGAGAAGGTTTAGTCATGGTGCTTTGTATCATTTGAAGACCTCCTTAATCTGTAGGATACCTCGCAATAGTTTATATAACTGTAAGGTTGCCATAAGTATACTCTTTTTTTCAGTATTTGTCAAGGTTTTTACAATTTTTACCAGTTTTCAATTTATGTATTATTTGTTTTTTATTTTGATGTTTTTAATAGCAGGTATGTGTTTTATCGCGAATAAAAAAACAACGATTTCAAATTGTAAAAATCGTTGTTATGGTTTCAGATTCTTAATTCAAATAGTCCGTGGGTGTTGCAGTAATAGAACATTTTGCCGCCACGCATTTGCGGAAAGCAGAGTTCGCCGTCTTGTTCCGGGTAAAGTTTAATAGTAAGAACTCTGTCAAAACGTACGTAAGAAACAAAAGAAATGTAATGCTCCTTTGTCATAGGATGAGGGAATGTGATATAATACTCATCCTCTATTTTCTCGATATTCAAAGTGTGAACTTCATCAGGAACGCTTGGTTTTAGGGCGGCAAGTTTTCTCCCGCAACAAATAATTTCTGCATCGCCGACGCTTGTTATCAGGTTTCCGCACTTTTTGCAAACATAAAACCTGGTCCTTTTCACATTGCAAGCGTTCGACTTTATTTTCGGCATTTCGCCTTCTAAAAGCTTGGAAACGTCAATGCCAAATTCTTTTGAAAGTGCAGATACAAGACTGACGTCAGGAAAACCATGCCCCGTTTCCCATTTGGAAACGGTTTTTGGAGAAATTCCTAATCTTTCTGCCACGTCTTTTTGTGTAAGTCCTTTTTCTTTTCGTAAAGAAGCAATCAATTTCCCTGTTTTTGACAAATCCATTTTCGCCACCTCCCAAAGGCTATTTTATATCCTTTAGTTAAAATAGTCAATCCACTAATCGTTTACCGGAGAAACTATATCAGTCAGAACTATATCAGTCAGAACTATGGGTTTTGCCGATATTTGCATCACCGGTTGCAGGGTTATCAATTAATTTGCCGTCTGCATCAAATCGTGAACCATGACAAGGACAATCCCAGGAATGTTCAAATTTATTCCAATTTAGAGCACAACCAAGGTGTGGACAACGTGGCGAAGTTGGCTTTACAAGATGGAGTGTTGATTCAAAACCGTTTACTAATAGCTGAAGTTTTAAAATGCTTCTGTCAGGGGCAAAGATATCGGCATAATCAGGGGTCTTATCCTGAACTATTCCGGAAAGAATTTTGGCTGAAACCATAGAGGATGTGATACCCCACTTATTAAAACCCGTTGCAACTAAAAGGTCAGGGGTTTTGGAAGAATATTGACCAATATAAGGCACAGAATCAAGGCTCATACAGTCCTGCGCGGACCACTTAAATTTCAAAATACTGTCAGGATAATATTTACGGGAAAAAGCCTCTAATTCCTGCCACGAACCACCGCTTTTTCCTGTACGGTGACTGCCACCGCCAAGCAAAAGAAGCCCCTTGTATTCCCTGAGAGAAAGGCCTTTTTTATCCTCATCAACATACATTCCGTGTAAGGTGTCGGCGCCTTCAAAAGCCGATACATAGCTGCGATGTTGATAGAGCTTTAAAAAGTATCCTCCGTGCTTGTTTATAAACGGAAAATGGGTGCATATTATTGCCTTTTTAAAGGTAATTTTATAACCGTTTGACTTGGCATAACAAGGCCCGATTTCGTTTATAAACGAGTGTTCATAGATGTTCAGATTTTCAGAGATAGCCTTTGTAAATTTAAGGGGATTAAACTGTGCCTGATTGTCAAAGCAAACAGCACCTTTTGTTTCAAAGGGCAGTTCTTTTGCTTCTTCAAAACTTGCGGAAAATCCCAGAAAATTTACGGCATCAACTTCTTTTTCAATTATGTTTTGGTTGGTAAGAGAATAGGTAAAAGCTCTCTTTTTTTCAAAGTCGCAATCAATGTTTTTGCATAGCTTTTCGTATTCCGATACTGCGTCCTGATTAGCAAAAAGGTACTTTTGGGCGCCGTCTTTGCCGATAGAATTTATGAGCTTATCGTAGATAAGACCGTGCTGTGACGTGATTTTTGCTGTGGTATTTTTTGTGGCGCCGGAGCAAATGGAAGAGCCTTCAGCCAGGATATAATCAATGCCTTTTTGGTTAAGATAATATGCACATAATATTCCGCAAATTCCACCGCCTATGATTAAAATATCTGTCTTTTTATCTTCCTCAATCTTGCTGAAACGTGGCAACAAAACCTCATCTGTCCATACTGATTTATTCATAATATCCTCCATAGCGTTTTTTATAGTATTCGTAAAAAACATTAAATAATGTAATTTTTTTCTTTTAATTACAGAGATTTATTACGTAAACACTTGACATTATGCGGACTTTGTGCTATAATTACAGGCAGTTAATTTGGTAGAGGTGCATTTTGTAAAGAGTACCACATAGATATTGTAGCAGTGACAACTGTGATGCTATGGCGGGAAAGGTGCAGGTGCCGAGGACGGTTATGTCAAAAACCGGTCCGGCAAAGTGAAATAAGATTTGCTTTGTTGTCGCATCAATTGGTGCGGAGAGCTATCGCTAATTTGTTTTTTGTGTAGAATACAAAGAATTACAAAGATAGCCTGCCAAAAATAGGGCTATCATTTTTTATGTAAATAGCCAAGTATTTTTGAAAGGGAGAAAAATTATGGCAATTTGTGACAATGTAGGAAAAACAGAGGCGGGGATTTTGACCTTTGCCGGAAGAAATACGGTGGAGCTTGCTGAAAAATACGGCACACCGCTTTATCTTATGGATGAAGATAAAATCCGCGAGAAGATGAGAAGATACAAAAATGCAATGAAGGAATATTTCGGAGCGGAATCCGGACCTTTATATGCAAGTAAGGCTGCCAGCTTTAAGCGTATCTATGAGATTGCAAAGGAAGAGGGAATAGGTATTGACGTGGTATCAGGCGGCGAGCTTTATACAGCTTTAGCTGCAGGGTTTGATGTGAAAAATGCATTTTTCCACGGCAACAACAAGACTTATGACGAAATCAAGTTTGCAATAGAAAGCGGAATCGGATACTTTGTTGTTGACTCACTAAAAGAGCTTGAGGAAATTAACCGAGAGGCAGAAAGACAGAAGGTAAAGCAGAAGATTCTTCTTCGTATCACTCCGGGTATTGACTCACACACAAACAAAAAGATTGCCACAGGTAATGTTGACTCAAAGTTTGGTATGGCGATTGCAACATATCAGGCACACGAATTTACTTATGCGGCTCTTCGCTGCGAATGGCTTGAGCTTTGCGGTTACCACTGCCACGTTGGTTCACAGGTGTTTGTGGCAGACGTTTTTGAGGACGCTGTTGACATTATGATTGATTTCGCAGTTGAAATCAAGGAAAAGTATGATTATGAACCACAGATTTTGAACCTTGGCGGCGGTTTTGGGGTAAGATACGTAAAATCTCATCCGGAGCTTGATATTGAAAAGAGCATACGGGATGTCGCAGTAGCACTTGACGAAAAGTGCAAGGCAACGGGTCTTACAAAGCCTACAATTTTGATGGAGCCGGGAAGAAGTATTGTGGCAGACGCAGGTATGACTCTTTACACAGCAGGCGTTATAAAGCAAATTACAAGCTTCAAAAACTACCTTGCAATTGACGGCGGAATGGGGGACAACCCAAGATTTGCACTTTATGATGCGGAGTATACAGTACTTAATGCAAGCCGTGCAGGAAAACACCCTGATTATATTTGCTCAGTAGTTGGAAAGTGCTGTGAAAGTGGTGACATTATTCAGGAGGGCGTTAATATAGCAAAACCGCAAAAGGGAGATATTATTGCAGTTTTGACAACCGGTGCTTACAACTACTCAATGGCATCAAACTATAACAGAATTCCAAAGCCGCCGGTAGTAATGCTTTCAGGCGGTGAGGACTATGTTGCAGTCAAGCGTGAAACATACGCAGATGTTATCCGCAACGATGTGTAATATCTTGACATAACAAGTGACGGATGATAATATAATTATAGATGTAAAGATGGGAGATAATAATTATGAAAACAAGTTATAATGTTGGTATTGTTGGCGCAACAGGTATGGTTGGCCAGAGATTTATAGAGCTTTTAAAGGAACACCCTTGGTTTAATATTACAGTTCTTGCGGCATCAGGAAGAAGCGCCGGCAAGACTTATAAAGAAGCGGTAGGTTCAAGATGGGCAATGGATTCTGAAATGCCGGAAAAAGTTGCGGATATGATTGTTATGGACGCTGAAGCTGATGCTGAAAAAATTGCAGCAAGCGTTGATTTCATATTCTGTGCCGTAAATATGAAAAAGGACGAAATAAGAGCATTGGAAGAGAAGTATGCACGACTTGAATGTCCTGTTGTATCAAACAACTCTGCACATCGTCATACAGATGACGTTCCAATGATTATTCCTGAAGTAAATCCGGAGCATCTTGAAATTATCGAGAGCCAGAGAAAACGCCTTGGCACAAAGAGAGGCTTTATCGCAGTTAAGTCGAATTGCTCAATTCAGAGCTATGTTCCGGCACTTCATCCACTTATGAAGTACGGTATTACTAAGGTTTTGGCAACAACTTATCAGGCTATTTCAGGCGCAGGAAAGACTTTTGAAACATGGCCGGAAATGGTTGACAACCTGATCCCTTTCATTGGTGGAGAAGAAGAAAAGTCAGAAGTTGAGCCACTTAAGGTTTGGGGAAAGATTGATGGCGATAAAATTGTTGATGCAACTGAGCCTTCAATCACAACACAGTGCTTAAGAGTTCCGGTAACAAACGGACACACAGCAGCGGTGTTTGTAAGCTTTGAAGATACTCCGTCTATCGAACAGATTAAGGAGGACTGGAAGAACTTTAAGGGTGAGCCTCAGGATTTAGAACTTCCGCTTGCTCCAAAGCAGTTCATTCACTATTTTGAAGAAGATTCAAGACCTCAGGCAAAGCTTGACAGAATGCTTGAAAACGGAATGGCGGTATCTGTCGGAAGACTTCGCCCTGACAAGCAGTATGATTATAAGTTTGTGTGTCTTTCACACAATACTCTAAGAGGTGCCGCAGGCGGCGGTGTTCTTCTTGCCGAACTACTTGCTAAAAAAGGATATTTGGACTAATCATGGAGGGTGAATAAGATGAAGAAATTGCCATTTACCGGTTCAGGTGTAGCACTAATTACACCATTTAATCCGGACGGGACACCTAACTATGAAAAATTAAAAGAGCTTGTTGAAATGCATATTGCCAACAAGACAGACGCAATTATTGTCTGCGGAACAACAGGTGAAGCATCAACACTTTCTGACCCTGACCACCTTGAAGTTATAGGAAAGTGCGTAGAGTATGCAGCCGGAAGAATTTGTATCATTGGCGGTACAGGAAGTAATGACACAAAGCACGCAATTGATTTCTCAGTAGAAGCCGAAAATCTTGGTTGTGACGGCGTTTTGTGTGTAACCCCATACTACAATAAGTGCACTCAAAAAGGGCTTGTTGCTCACTATAAGGCTATTGCGGATTCAATCAAAATCCCTGTAATTCTATATAATGTTCCGTCAAGAACAGGCGTAAACATTTCAATTGGTGCATTAAAAGAGCTTGCAAAGGTAGAAAATATAGTTGCAATCAAGGAAGCATCAGGTGACATCGGTTACGCTATGAAGATAAGACGTGAAGTTCCTGAACTTTATATGTATTCAGGAAATGACGATATGATAGTTCCGGTTATGTCAATCGGCGGCAAGGGTGTCATCTCTGTTGTGGCAAACATTCTGCCTGAGGAAACACACAATATATGCCAGTATTACCTTGACGGAAAAACTGATGAAGCACTAAAGCTTCAGATAGATATGCTTGACGTTATCAACAATCTGTTTATTGAGGTTAATCCGATTCCGGTTAAAACTGCAATGAATGTTTTGGGCTATGACGTTGGCGGACTAAAACTTCCACTTTGCGAAATGGAAGAGAAAAATCTTGAAATTTTAAAAAATTCTTTAAAGGAATACGGTGTAAAGAAACTGTAAGAGGTCAAAACCAATGACAAATATAATTTTAAGCGGTGCAAACGGAAAGATGGGTAGGGTAATAACCCGTCTTGCAAGTGAAGATAAAGACTGCAAAATTGTAGCAGGCGTTGATATATCAGATTTTGGCGAAAACGATTATCCGGTTTTCAAAAATTTTGTAGATATAGATGTGGAAGCTGACGTTATTGTGGACTTCTCACATCCGTCCGTACTTTCAGGGCTTTTGGAATATGCAAGGGAAAAGAAGCTTCCTGTTATTATTGCAACAACAGGATTGACTGAGGAGCAAAGGGCTTCACTTGTTGAATACAGCAAGGAAATCCCTGTGTTTTTCTCTGCAAATATGAGCCTTGGAATAAACCTGATAATCGCTCTTGCAAAAAAGGCGACTGCTATTTTAGAGGGTAACTTCGATATTGAGATAGTTGAAAAGCATCATAATCAGAAGATTGATGCACCATCAGGAACTGCACTTGCTATTGCAGATGCGATTTCTGACACGCTATCCCAAACTCCCGAATACGTTTATGACCGACACAGCGTTCGCAAGAAGCGTGAGGAACGTGAAATTGGGATTCATTCAATCCGTGGCGGAAGTATTGTTGGTGAACATCAGGTTATTTTTGCGGGTCAGGATGAAACAATTGAGCTTAAGCATCAGGCAACATCAAAAGAGGTGTTTGCTGTTGGCAGTATAAAGGCAGCGAAGTTTATGAATGGTAAGCCTGCAGGCTTCTATACAATGGACGATTTGATTGAGGAAACAATATGACAAAATATAGTTCCTGTTTCTTTTCGGGGCATCGCATTTTAGAAAAAAAAGAGGCAAAGCTTATGGTGAGCCTTTTGCGTGAAGCGATTTTGACCAGGATAAATCAGGGCGTAACGAGGTTTATTGCAGGCGGGGCAATCGGGTTTGATGCTTTGGCGGCAGAGCAGGTTATTGACATAAAAAAAGATTATCCCGATATAAAGCTTGTTTTGTATCTTCCCTGTAAAAATCATTTTGCAAAATGGGGACAAAGAGACCTTGAGCGATTTGATGAAATAGCAAAGCAGGCAGATGAGGTTAAGTATATTTATGAGGGTAAATATATCCCGGGTTGTATGCAGATGCGAAATAATGCGATGGTGAAGGATGCTGATTGCGGAATTGTTTACCTCGCAAAGCGTATGGGTTCAGGCTCAGCACAGACTGCAAGCTATGCAAAGGAAAAGGGGATACCATTTATTAATATTGTAGACGAAATAAAAAAATATACTGACTGTGAATAATCGCAGTCAGTTTTTTTATGCAAAAAAAAAGAGCAATGGTTTTAAAAAAATCATAGCTCTTTTTCAACTTATCTGCCGTTACCCATATTCTTAACAGCGTTGCCTGCGTTATTGATAGCCTTGCCTGTGCCTTTAACAGCGTCACCAACACCGTTTTTGACATCATTTACAGCGTTTCCCATATCATCTGCCATACTACCGTTGTTTTTGTTACCTGTTGCGTTATTGGCGTTATCAGTAGCAGCAGGAGTAGGTGACGGGGTTGAGTCACCATTATTTCCGCAAGCAGTAATAAAAGTTAATGAAATCATGGCAGCAAGTAAAATTTTAAGCATATAAAAACTTCCTTTCTTTTGGTATGCACATTTAGTATAGCCGAAGTTTTTATATTTAAACTGGGAAATTTTGTTAAAAAAACAGAGTAGATAATGATCTACTCTGTTTTAATTTGTTAGCCTTTAGGCAAGTGTTTTAAAATTATTCGTCAACTTCTGAAACAACGCCTGAACCAACTGTTCTACCACCTTCACGGATAGCGAAACGAAGACCCTTTTCGATAGCGATTGGAGTGATAAGTTCAACGTTCATCTTTACGTTATCGCCAGGCATACACATTTCAACGCCAGCTGGAAGTGAGATAACACCAGTAACGTCTGTTGTTCTGAAATAGAACTGTGGTCTGTAGTTGTTGAAGAATGGAGTATGACGTCCGCCTTCTTCCTTTGATAGTACGTAAACTTCGCCTGAGAACTTTGTGTGTGGCTGAATTGTTCCTGGCTTAGCAAGAACCTGACCACGAACGATTTCTGTTCTCTGAACACCACGAAGAAGAGCACCAACGTTGTCACCAGCTTCAGCAAAGTCAAGAAGCTTTCTGAACATTTCAAGACCTGTAACAACAACTTTTCTCTTTTCGTCTGTTAGACCAACGATTTCAACTTCGTCGTTTACGTTGATTGTACCTCTTTCAACTCTACCTGTAGCAACTGTACCACGGCCTGAGATTGAGAAGATATCTTCGATTGGCATCAAGAAAGGAAGATCTGACTTTCTTTCTGGAGTTGGGATATAAGCGTCAACTTCAGCCATTAGCTTGTGGATACATTCGTATTCTGGAGCTGATGGATCTGTTGAAGTAGATTCAAGAACACCAAGAGCTGTACCAACAACGATTGGAATATCGTCACCAGGGAATTCATATTCTGATAGTAGGTCTCTGATTTCCATTTCAACTAGTTCAAGAAGTTCTGGGTCATCAACCTGGTCAGCCTTGTTCATAAATACTACGATGTAAGGAACGCCAACCTGACGAGCAAGTAGGATGTGTTCTCTTGTCTGAGGCATTGGACCGTCAGCTGAAGAAACAACAAGGATAGCACCGTCCATCTGAGCAGCACCAGTGATCATGTTCTTAACGTAGTCAGCGTGTCCCGGACAGTCAACGTGAGCGTAGTGACGATTGTCTGTTTCATACTCAACGTGAGCTGTAGAGATTGTGATACCTCTTTCTCTTTCTTCTGGAGCCTTGTCGATCATGTCGTAAGCTTCAAACTTAGCCTTACCTGAAAGAGCTAGCACCTTTGTGATAGCTGCAGTAAGAGTTGTCTTACCATGGTCAACGTGACCGATTGTACCAATGTTAACGTGGGGTTTACTTCTTTCAAATTTTTCCTTTGCCATTTTGAAAATCCTCCTTTAAAAGTTTTTCTACATAAATTATTTTATAATATTTTAGCAAAAAAATCAAGTGTTTTACTAAATTTCTTTACTTATTAGTTGTTTTTGCTACGCTCGCTCATAATCTTTTCCTGGATTGACTTAGGAACTTCAGCATAATGAGAAGGTTCCATTGAGTACTGTCCACGACCCTGAGTTCTTGAACGAAGTTCAGTAGCGTAACCGAACATTTCTGAAAGCGGAACGTGTGCTGTAATTCTTTGAGCACCTGTAACAGCTTCCATTTTCTGAATCATACCACGGCGAGAGTTAAGGTCACCCATAACGTCACCAAGGTATTCGTCAGGCATAATTACGTTTACAAGCATGATAGGTTCCTTGATAACAGGATCTGCCTTTCTCATACCTTCCTTGAATGCCATAGAAGCAGCAATCTTAAATGCCATTTCAGATGAGTCGACTTCGTGGTAAGAACCATCGTATAGTGTTACCTTAACGTCAACTACGTTGTAGCCAGCAAGTACACCTGACTGCATAGCGCCCTGAACACCGGCATCAACTGCTGGGATGTATTCCTTAGGAATAGCACCGCCGACAACTGCGTTAACGAATTCGTATCCGCCGCCTTCTTCCATTGGCTCAAGCTTCATAAGAACGTGACCATACTGACCCTTACCACCTGACTGACGAGCGTATTTATGCTCAATGTCAACCGGCTTTCTGATAGCTTCTCTGTAAGAAACCTGTGGTTCACCAACGTTTGCTTCTACCTTAAATTCACGAAGAAGTCTGTCAACGATGATTTCAAGGTGAAGCTCACCCATACCGGCGATAATTGTCTGGCCTGTTTCTTCGTCTGTGTAAGTCTTGAATGTTGGGTCTTCTGCAGCAAGTCTTGCAAGTGCCAAGCCCATCTTTTCCTGACCAGCCTTTGTCTTTGGCTCAATAGCTACACGGATAACCGGTTCAGGGAAGTCCATAGACTCAAGGATAATTGGGTGCTTTTCGTCACAAAGAGTATCACCGGTTGTGGTGTTCTTTAGACCAACAGCGGCCGCAATATCACCTGAATAAACGATATCAAGGTCTTCTCTCTGGTTAGCGTGCATCTGTAGAATTCTACCCATTCTTTCACGGTTGCCCTTGCAAGCGTTAAGAACGTAAGAGCCTGAAGCAAGTGTACCTGAGTAAACTCTGAAGAAGCAGATGTTACCAACAAACGGGTCATTTGCAATCTTAAATGCCAAAGCTGCAAATGGAGCATCGTCTGATGATGGTCTTTCATCTTCTTCCTCTGTATCAGGGATAACACCCTTAATGTTAGGAATATCTGTAGGTGCCGGCATATAGTCGATGATAGCATCAAGTAGTAGCTGAACACCCTTATTTCTGTATGAAGTACCGCAAAGCATAGGAACGATGTCGTTATTGATAGTAGCCTTACGAAGAGCAACCTTAAGTTCAGAAACAGAAATTTCTTCACCTTCTAAGTATTTCATCATAAGTTCTTCATCAGTTTCAGCGATAGCTTCAACCATCTTTGCTCTGTACTCTTCTGCTTTTGCAAGCATATCAGCAGGGATATCCTCCTCGCTGTAATCCATACCCATTTCGTCATGATAAATTTCAGCCTTCATTTCCATAAGGTCAATGATGCCTGTGAATGTATCTTCTGCACCGATAGGTAGCTGGATTGGAACACCATTTGCGTGAAGTCTTTCGTGAACCATTTTTTCTACGTTGTAGAAATCAGCACCCATAATGTCCATCTTGTTAACATAAATCATTCTTGGTACGTTGTAGTCGTTAGCCTGACGCCATACAGTTTCAGACTGCGGCTCAACACCACCCTTTGCACACATAACTGTAACAGAACCATCAAGTACACGAAGTGATCTCTGAACTTCAACTGTAAAGTCAACGTGTCCCGGTGTATCAATGATGTTAATTCTGTGTTTTACGCCTGCGTTGTCGCCCTTGGCTTTCTGCCAGAAACAAGTAGTTGCTGCAGATGTGATAGTAATACCACGTTCTGCTTCCTGTTCCATCCAGTCCATCTGTGAACCACCATCGTGAGTTTCACCGATTTTGTGGATACGGCCGGTATAGTAAAGAATTCTTTCGGTAGTAGTGGTCTTACCAGCGTCGATATGAGCCATAATACCGATATTTCTTGTATGCTGTAATGAATATTCTCTACCCATACATTTTCCTCCTTTCAAGAATTGTATAAAGTATTAAAGTGGTTATAGTCTTGTCCGGACAGGACAAATAATTACCATCTGTAGTGTGCGAAAGCCTTGTTAGCTTCAGCCATTTTGTGAGTATCTTCACGCTTCTTAACAGAACCGCCTGTTCCGTTTAGTGCGTCAAGCAACTCGTTAGCAAGTCTTTCCTTCATTGTTCTTTCGCTTCTCTCTCTTGAGTAGCGTGTTAGCCAACGAAGACCAAGTGTCTGTCTTCTTTCAGGACGAACCTCCATTGGTACCTGGTAAGTAGCACCACCAACACGGCGAGCCTTAACTTCAAGTACAGGCATGATGTTGTCCATTGCTTCAGTGAAAACTTCAACAGGATCCTTGCCAGTCTTTTCTTTTATGATTTCAAATGCATCATAAACAATTCTCTGTGCAACACCCTTTTTACCGTCAAGCATAATGTTATTGATAAGCTTTGTTACAATAACGCTATCGTAGATTGGGTCTGCAAGAACTTCTCTTTTAGCAATATAACCTTTTCTTGGCATATTTTCTTCCCTCCTTCATAGATTTACATCCCTGCCTATAGCAGAGACAATGAGTATCATAGGTACTCCGGGCCACCCTCGGCCCCGACTTTATGCACACGGTTATATGCTCATATAAATAGGATATAACACTATATGCATTTTTGGAAAATCAAATTACTTCTTTTCCTTTGGTCTCTTTGCGCCATACTTTGAACGGCTCTGAGCACGGTTTGCAACTCCCTGTGCGTCAAGTGTACCACGGATAATGTGATATCTTGTACCAGGAAGGTCCTTAACTCTACCGCCACGGATAAGAACAACGCTGTGTTCCTGTAGGTTATGACCGATACCAGGAATGTAAGCTGTAACTTCGATACCGTTTGTAAGTCTTACTCTGGCAATCTTACGAAGAGCTGAGTTAGGCTTCTTAGGTGTAGCAGTTCTAACAGCTGTACAAACGCCTCTCTTTTGTGGAGATGAGTGGTCATTAAGCTTTTTGTGAAGTGAATTCAAGCTTTTGTTAAGAGCAGGAACGTTAGACTTATTTGCAGCTGACTGTCTGCCCTTTCTGACCAATTGGTTAAATGTTGGCATAGTGTATATCCTCCTTCTTCAAATATTTTATATTATAAACGCAAAAAATGCGATTATAAACGGATAACTGCGGCACAGGATGCAGGAACGTCAATCTCGCACATAGTGCCTAATTCACGCATTGTGGAAACCATAACAACAGGGGTTTCACAAGCGGCTTTTACAAGGGTTTCGGAAATATTTTCCGAACAATCTTCAGCGAGGAACAGCTTTTGGCAAGTTTTAGCATTAAGAGCTCTTAAAACCTGCTTATAGCCTACGATAAGATTACTTTTCTCTTCTGTTGTAATCATTAAAGTCGCCTCCCATCCCATTTTATGCCCATACTACTGCATTATAGCAAATAAAAAAAGCCATGTCAATAGATTTGGCAAAAAAATGATAAAAAATGCATAAAAATAACGCCGGAGCTTTAGTTTATGTGTCCGGCGTCATTTTGTACGTTATAAATATGTTCGGTTACGGTTTTCCCGCGAACAAAATCTGTTATAAATTCCTTCGATGGAACATAATCGGTGTGTGGCGGATAACAGTAAACGTTTTTTATCTGTTTTTTTAAAAGCTTAAAGTCCTCTTTTGTCATATTTTCCTTGTAGAGTGCAGTTCTTGTGTCAATGCAGGACTTAATCATATAGTTTGCAAGCTCCAAAGAAAGTTCAGGGTGTTCTGCGGTTTTAGGAACACAGAAGTGGTATTCATCAACGAATATAGTACCCATTTCTCCGGTTTTGGTAGGCCACGGAATATAACGCATCTGAGAAGTGCTTTCAACGTTATCAAGAATAAGCTGTGGCAGGAAACCGACCTCAAATGAGCCTTCCTGCATTTCAACAATGCCTCTGTCATATATAAGTGCTCTTATAAAATTCAGCCATTCGACCTGTGCCTGAGTGCCGTAATTAAATGTAGGATTTCCATTTTCGTCACGGAAAAGAGAATGCATCATATTTATATAGGAAGCGTTCCAGTCAATTTTGACGTTTGAATCGATTTTGTCGGTCATATTGATGAAGTTATCCCAGTCCCATTTCCCGCTTTTGTAATAGTCATAAGGAAGAGTAACATCGCCAAA
>JAZOVJ010000031.1:0-9714 GCA_045658645.1 Clostridia bacterium
CCTGTATCGAAGAAGTATCCTGAAACCTTCACGCCTGAAGCCTTCTCGCTTGCGCCGATAAGCTGACCTATCGGCTTTCCTTCGCCAAGGCCTCTTACCAACAAGGACAAGCTGTACCATGCAGGGTATGTGAAGTGGTTAGAAGATGCTGTTCCGTAGTTAGAACCTTCTTCAATATAGTATCTTGCAATGAACCAGAAATGGTTCTTTGTTCCGTATTCAGAAATTGACTGAACTGCAGAGGTTATCGCATATTTTGCCTGTTGTGTCTTTGCTTTAACTACTGCGTCTTCATCAATTTCCATGCTAAGACCCGCTTCTGTGTTCCAAAGAGGCTGGCCGTTTCCGTAAAGAACTGTCCAGTTTCTTAATGCACTTACTCTTGGGCTCTGGAAAGTGATTGTTCCTTTTTGTGTATTTTCAGTGTTATGCAAGTGAACATTCAATGAGTCGGTATATTTTGCAACACCGTTCTGCATCATCAGTTCGCCAAATTCGGTTGATGCTTCTGCAAGTCCGCCAAAGGACTTAAGAGCGTCCTTATTTGTGTCTTCAATACCAAGAGCTACTACCTTATAGTATGATGAGAATACGTCAGCAGAATATGGTTTTGAAGAGAATTTTGAGTTAAGGTCAGGCTCGTTTATGATTTCATAAGCATAAACCTTTCCTTTATACTTGTTGCTCTGATTCTTCATCATTTCAGCCATATAGAAAAGGTTACCCGTTTCAATCTTGGCATTATCTATATATTGTGAATTCTCAGGCGGGAGTTCAAGTGTCAAAAGCGCCTTTATTCCGTTTTCATTTAACGGAGTAACCTGCTTGTCAATTGATGAGGCCGTGTTGTGTGACCACGAAGTACCGTCACGTACGGTATCAACACCAACAAGACCCAACGCCTCTATATAACCCTCAATTGGGTATCCGCTAGTACCGCTGAAGCCGTACAGCATTGTTGAAAACGGTGATGATGCAGGCTTTTCTTTCAGTTCCTTAACAACCGTGAATGATGCAAAGGTGTCAAATCCGTTAATCTTCACTTCATACCAGCCCGGCTTAAATGTGCCGAAGTTTACAGTGGTCTCATATGTACCTGCGGTTTCGCCGGCAGTAGAACCCAAGGTCACTGTTGCTGTTTTCTTCACCTTGTCGTTAATGTCTTCTATTGTATATGTTACGCTTTCCCCTGCAGTGCCGTGTGTCATAATGAACGATACTGCCTGACCGCTTGTATACACACCTATGTTTTTATCAGGCTTAACGGATGTAACCGCAGCATTGGCAGTTACCCCGACACAAAGAGCTGTCGCTATAAATATGCCTGAAATATATTTCTTTAAACTCATAGTTTTCCTCCAAGTTAATAGTTACATATCTTTCGCACCCCTCACAAGCAGTTTTGGTTTCCTGCTTGTGAGCGGTTGTGCTTAAGATTTATTACTTTCTACCCTATATACTGTTTTCTTTTCCTTATACATATCAGTTGTTTTATTTTTCGAGTTTTCGTTTAGTCTGTTTTGACTATATATATAATAGGTAGGTTTTTTTTAAATTAGCCCTTTACACCGCCGACATTTACGCCGCCCATAATTCTCTTCTGGAACAATCCGAAGATGATTAGCTGAGGCAACATCGCGAATAAAAGTCCTAATAATTGATAGTCTATTGAGAATGTTGATCTCTTCAGGTTGTATATCTGAACACCAAGAACTCGCAGTTCAGGTTTTTGTATTAACAGATATGGCCAGAAGAATGTTCCCATAGTACCGTTAAAGGTGAATAGTCCCACAACCCAGAAAATCGGCAATGCAAGCGGTATCATAATCTTGAAGAATATCTCAAGGTTTGTCGCTCCGTCTATCTTTGCCGCTTCTACAAGCGCTGTCGGTATTCCGTCAAAGAAATTCTTAAATAGTATTATGTTGAAAATATCTGACGCCGCCATAATCCACATCGGCCAGTATGTATCAAGCATATTTATGTGCAAGTACGGGAAATCCGTAAATGTCATATACAGCGGAACTGTTCGGCAAGTTCCCGGCATAAGTGTCAGGGTGAACAAAATTGTGAATATAACCTGATAACCAAGCGGTTTTACCTTCGAAAGAGTGTATCCCGCTATACCGCCGACAATTATGGTAGAAACAATGTTTCCGCCTGCCATAAGAAATGTGTTTAAGTAGTATTTATAGAATTTCATCTCATTCCATACCGTTGCTATCTTCCCGAAATCCATCTTCTTCGGGAAAAAGCCTGACGACATGTCATATATTTCATTGGCATCTTTAAATCCGGTAAGGAAAATCCATATTACCGGGAAGATGCAAACCAAAAGACCGCCAACAAGAAGGATTGAGAATATTGTCCAATATAGTGCTCTGTATTTTGGTTGCTTCATATCCATTGGTGTCAGTGCACCTTTGTCCATTTTATAGTTCATTTCAATCCCCCTTTCTACATATTTTCGCTTAATTTCTTTTCAGTTCTGAAATAGAAAATTGTTGCTAAGCTTAATATCAGGAACATTATTACAGCTAACGCCATCGCAAGCTGCGGTTTTCCCTGTACGAATGCATACTTATATGTCTGCAGTCCTAAAGACATAGATGCGTTGTTCGGTCCGCCGTCCGTCATTTGCAGCGGTTGTTCCATAATTGAGAACACGCCGATTATCTGCTTAACTAAGAACAACAGTGAAATTGAAGCGATGTGTGGGAATGCAACCACTCTTAATCGTGTGAAGAATCCTGCACCGTCCATAACTGCCGCTTCATAAAGCTCACGGCTTACTCCCTGTAGTGCTGCAAAGTAATACAGCGTTGTTGCACCCGCTCCGTGCCATGTCATAGAGAATACAATCAGCGGAATAACCCATTTTGGATCCTGCAGCCAGACATACGGTTCAAAACCGAGCTTTGTCAATATTACGTTGAACAAGCCTGATGCGTCCGGATAGTATAGGAAATACCAAAGCATCATAACCGCAACGCCCGGAAGAGCTGCCGGGAAATATGTAATTATTCTAAAGCCATTTCTGAAGTGAACCATTTCGTTCAATATTATCGCAAGGAAAATCGGAACGAAATATCCAATGACTATAGACCAAAATGTGTATGAGAAAGTATTCATCAAAAGCTTCGGGAACATGGAGTCCTTGACAACTCTCATGAAGTTGTCAAGGCCCGCAAATCCTGTAATTCTGAAGCCCTTCATTTCTGCAAAGGAATACGCAAATCCCAAAACCTGTGGTCTTACTACAAGAAAGTATACACACAGTAATGCAGGCAAAAGCAAGAGCCATCCCGAAATACTTGTTTTTATTTTTGCTCCGTTCTTTTTATTCTTTTTCATTTTTACCTCTAAAATTTATGCTAAGTTGCTAATTAGTTTTCGTAATCCAAGAAGTTTCTCTGGAAGTCTTCTGCTGCCTTCTTGATAAGAGTCTTACAGTCAGCATTTTCGTTGTTTAGAACTTCCTGAATACAAGCGTCTAACAAACCGTAAAGTTCCTGTGCACAAACTTCAACTTCCGGATGAATATCAAGCTTGTTTTCGTTGAATAGTCTGATGTGGTTGTAGTTTACGTTACAGTTTTCAATGCTAAGCTGACACTTGTAGCTGAATACGTCTGACTTTTCGTTCCAGATAGCTGTGTCAATTACACCTACGATGTTTCCAGACTTGATTGAGTTCTGGATGTTTTCATAAGCTGTCTTCTTGAACTGTTCGTCTGCATCAGGGTTAAGTGATTCAGCACTTCTTAGCCACTGTAAACCTGCTTCGATTTCTTTCTTTGTTGCTGTGTTAGCGAATGCGATACATTCACCACCAAGTAGTGTGTAGTGGTTCTTTGGACCTGCTGGAATATATGTAAATCCTACGTCATCCAAATCCATCTTGTAGTTAACAAGCATCTGACCTAACTGACCTGCAGGTGAGAATGCCATTGCTGCCAATCCACTTGCAATCTGCTTATTACATTCGTTAACGTCTACAAGTGTTGTTTCAGGCAATACATTGTGCTTCCACTTCAAATCCTTGATGTACTGAAGAGCTGCTACACAGTCGTCATTATCAAAGTTTGCTACCCACTTGCCGTCTACGTTCTTAACAAATTCAACACCGTAGTTCCAGCCAAGCATTGTGAAGTACCAACCGCCCTGGTTCTTTGTTGTAGGGAAGATGAAGCCGGCTTTACCTGTCTTTTCTGTTACAGCCTTTGCTACTTCAACAAGTTCTTCCATTGTCTTTGGTGTCTTTGGTGTTCCGTCTGCTTCAACGTATCCTGCCTTTTCAAGCAAGTCCATATTCAAAGCCATACCTAATGTGTAGCATGATGATGGAATCATGTATACACCGCCGTCACTTTCAATCAAACCAAGCAAACGTTCGTCAATCTTGTCATAGTATCCAAGGTCAACAAGTGCGTCCTTGATGTCAGCTGAGTAACCGCCGTCAATAATCTTGTTGATTTCTGTAAAGTGAGTGAAGTAAACGTCTGGTAGTGTTTTACCTTCAGCCTTTGCAAGGAAAGTCTGAACATCATATGTCCATTCATCAGGCTCGATAACAATACCAGGATTGTTTGTTTCAAAGTCTGTTC
Source organism: Clostridia bacterium (assembly GCA_045658645.1). Taxonomy (GTDB): domain Bacteria; phylum Bacillota; class Clostridia; order UBA1381; family UBA1381; genus UBA1738. The sequence goes on from JAZOVJ010000031.1 coordinate 4,607, forward strand.
TTCTTCCTTCATAAATCTCGTATCTCTTTGGTTCTGCTTCTGCGTTTGGCCATCTGCCTACAGATACTCTTACGATGCCGTCATCCTCCGGTGCGCATCCTGCAAGACATGCTCCGGCAAGTGTTAGTGCAAGCGCCTGAGCTACAAGTTTCTTAAACATTCCATTTTTCTTCATTATGATTCCCTCTTTCTTTCTAATATTTTTACTCCCATGAGTTTTGTTGATTTTTTTATATATTATCGGCGTTATTGCCGTAATAACAGTGTTTCGATGAGGTAATAGTCTCCATAAATTATTGGTACGTGTATTCCCTCTGTTCTATGATACATTTCGCTTCCGTTTTGAAGAATTGAATCTTCTGTCAAATCGAAAGAGCAATTGTCATATGCACCCTTTAACAGTCTGCATATCATCTCCTCCAGCATTTCTGCATCGTCTTTGTTAACATATTTCTTAAGCTTGGTCATTCCCGCTGCTGCGATAACGCCTGCTGTTGTGTCAATATAGTCAACATCGGACGGTTGCGCAAAATCAATCGGAGGAACGTTTTTATCTCCCATCGCACCGATAAAGTATTTCGCAACCTTCAATGCGGTATCAAGATATTCCTTCTTACCCGAATTTTCATAGGCTTCAGTAAAGCCGTAGATTGCCCAGGTCTGGCCTCTGGTCCAGGAAGAACCGCTGGCATAGCCCTGGCCTCTTGGTGTATCAATAACCTCTCCGGTTTTCGGGTCATATATAACGATGTGGTTTACCGAGCCGTTTTCTCTGATAAACGTCCTCATCACCGTGTCCGCATGTGCGTTGGCAATCTGGGAAAATCTCGGGTCATCCATCTCTCGCCCTGCCCAGTGCAGTAACGATAAGTTCATCATACAGTCAATAATCGCAAGCCCTGAGGTCATTCCCTCGTATGCGCCGTTTCCCACATCCCAGGCTCTTATGAACTTACCAACAGGATTGAATCTTCCTGCCAACAAGTTCGCGGCATAAAGCGCCACCGTTCTGTATCGTTCATCACCCGTCAGCTTGTAGCCTTTAACCGCCGTGGGTGAGAACTGGAAGCCAAGGTCATGACATAGTGTTAAAAATTCGCTCAGGCACTTTGCCGTGTCATCTGTGCAGGCTTTTGCTTTTTCCAAAAAGCTTTCGTCTTTTCCATACTCATACAAGTACCATTGTATTCCGCCCCAGAATCCGCAGGTCCAGTTGAACCGCCCGGGCGTGACATTGTCATATCTGCCTTCCTTTGTTGTATATGGATATAAAGAATTGATGGTGTTTATTGTGTCTTTTCGCTTTTTATAAATCTTATCCAAAAACTCTTTTTCCCATTGTTTTTGTTCGTTATTCATCTTCATATAGCTCCTTTCTGTGCAGTTTGTCATTCAAATGCAAATTCTGCTTTGAAATTGCTATCTTCTACCTTGTATTCAATTATGTAAAGCGTGACTTTTTCTCCGTGGTGGCCGGTAATTTCTTCCTCGGAAATCTGCGCTTCGCAATCCGTCTTAATCACCATATCGCCAGCCTTTACGTAAGCATCCGCTTTTTCCGGCTTGACCGTTGATATAAATCTTTCCGTTATATCATGGTCTCCGCCCGCAAATTCAAAGGTGTCACAAAGCACAACTGAATCATCGTCTATATTGAAGCTTCTTTTTAAGCTCTTCAAACTATCAATGTCGTATGCCCGGTTCATTTCCAGGCAGAAACTGTTATCCTCCGCCTTCAACACCTCTGATTTATACTGTTCTCCGCACGGCTGATGCCTTCCGTCAATAACAGGAACACTATGTCCCGCTGATGAACAACAGAAAATGTCATATCTCTTGTCCGGCGTAAAGTAATCTTTTGTGTATTCGCTTGCTCCGTAGTCGGATATCAGTTGGCGTTCGCCGTCAGTTATAATGAAACTTCCCACGTCATTATGGTTATGCAATTCATTATTATGTCCGCCCTTTGCTACTAATGCAAATTTCTTTTTCCTGTTTATATACCATTTTGCATCCGCAAAGTATTTCTCGTTTGATTGCTCTGCAAAGTAAGCATCATCGCTTTTGATTTCCTCCGAAACCCAACAGAATGAACGGAACACCCCTGCCCAGTCATGGCTTCCGCCGATTTTGCTTGCATATTCATACGGCGGCACCTTTATCTCGTCTCCGAATCTCTTTCTTATAAAATGAGTCATTCCCACCGCGAAATCAATTTCTCTTCGGGAAGAATCGGAAAAACTTGCTGTCATATTATTCTTAACAAACATGTGTTGCTGGAATTTTGCTATTTCTCTGATTTTGTTATCCTCTAAAATATCAGTTCCTTCAACACGCTCCAGCATTTCTGCAAAATACAGATAGTTGCTGAATCCGAAACGCCAGTAGCCCATTCCCTCGGCACATACACCGTCATTCCCGAATCCGTCTATGTATCTTTGCATGCTTCCCAGGATTCTGCTTTTTACTTTATGAAACTCTTCCGGGAACTCGTACAGGTAAACCATTCCCACGCGACCCGCACAAACAGTCAGCCAGTTGTTTCTGTAACCCTCCCAGTCATGCGAATTGTTTTCATAAGAATCCTTAATCCGCACCTTGACAATATCGTGAATTTTTTTATGTAATTCATCAGGCAACTGAATGTAATGAGCAATTTCACATAACGTATGTCCGGTAACCGCCGAATACAAGTCAATGTGAGGATTGTCCGCCCTGTGTGCCGGAAGCACCCAGCTGAACTCACCACAAACAGAGTCTATAATTCTGATAAGGTCATCATCTGCTTTTTTGTCCGTAAGGTATGCATACATAGCTCGCATTGTAAGGCACAACCTTTTGGCGAAATATTTCTTCTCATAATTCAGCCTGTTTCCGGTTTTGTCGTATTCATAATAATCGTCTTTACCTAAGTCATACCCACAAAAATCCTTGAGGTTCTCATAGCTGGCTATTATTTCTTTTTTTATACTATTTTTCAAGAGTATACACCACCTTGATTATACTATACCAAAATACACCCTATATAAAAATATCTTTTTTTATACATTTAACCTTTTTTATACACTTTTTTGTAAATTAAAAAAAATTGATAAAGTATTGTAAACAAAGTAATAATATGGTATTATATATAAAAATATATGATTGCTGTCTCTCCTTTTTCGAGCGGAATATTTAACCAAAAAGAGATTGACAGTGCAATTTTTCTCTCGAAATCAGAAAAAAATTTTTAGAAGGTGAATTAATATGGCTTTTTTTGAACATACCGACCTGAAAATAAGCATCACAAGAGTATGGGGGCGTACATATCCTACACCTGTATACAATTCTTCAACTCCCCGTCAGGAAAATTTCGCGTCAAACATCTCCGCATATGAGATGATACTGTTTCCTGCATCAAATCATATTATTCATTATAACGGCATTACAAAACACATAAACGACAGCACTATTGTTTTTCTGCCTCACCCTATGACAGACGTTATAAACCCGCCGACCAAGGAATATAAAGTTGAATCTTTTCTTGACACAGGCCACATTGCTCTTCAGTTCACCTGCGACACTCCTCTTGCCACCCAGATAGAAACTTATTCCTGCGGGCATTTTGAAAAAGATATCTTTATGTACTTCGAAAAGCTCAGAAAACTATGGACACTTAAGCCTGTGGCATATAACTCTCTTGCTCTTTCATATCTGTATCAGATATTTGCAACTATCGAGAAGAAAGCCTCCTCGACCTATCTTCCAAAAAACCAGTATGATCTTATAGAGCCTTCAATCAATTATATTGACGAAAACTATTTATCTTCTAACATCGACTGCGACGAACTGGCTAAAATGTGCAACATAAGTACCTCGTACTATAACAGAATTTTTAAAAAGCGATTCGGTTCTTCACCCAAGCAATATATTCTGGCAAAGAAGCTGGACTACGCCACCGACCTTCTTACAACAACAAACCTTTCGGTGACGTCCATATCGGAAATATCCGGCTTTTCAAGTCTTTATTATTTTTCAAAAATATTTAAAACCTATTATGGCCTTTCTCCGCAAAATTACAAAGAAACCTATGCCATGAAGGTGTGATTATTCGCCGTAATGTGCGTATAGATACTAAAAACCTCAGGAGTTAAAATGACTCACTGAGGTTTTTATTTTTGTGCTTTTTTGCAGGCTTCCCCTTGAGGGGAAGCTGCCGAACAAGGCGAGATTGATGAGGTGTTTATTATACAGTCTTTTATTGTCTACATTACCACCTCATCCGAGTTTTGCTCCGCAAAACCCACCTTCCCCTCAAGGGGAAGGCTCTTTTGTTCAACGGCAAAAGCCTTTTTGGAACCACCAGCTAAGCTGGTGGTTTTCGTTACATAAAAAAGCCGCCCGACCGATGCATCACCGGTCAGACGGATAAGTTTTTTATTGATTTATTCTATGATTAGCTGTGCAGGACTGCAAAGAGGTTGTAAGTTAAATCCATACCACAGGAATATCTTTACGATATTTCCGTTTGCTAATGCAAGTGATTGAGATATTGTTTTGCTGTCACCTGAAACTACGATTTCTGCAGGTGATACGCTCTTCAATTTGCCGTTTGTGCTGTTTTCATATACAGCTACATAAACTCTTGCATCAGTTGTCAAGTCCTTACCGCTTACGATTTCTGCAGTTAAAGTTCCGTCAGCATACACCACGTTCTTTATTTCTGTAGGTTGCGGTATCAAATCAATATAGTCAAGTACTGCCCATATCTGATTTGCACGAGGTGCTTTTCCAAAGCTCCAGTAGATTGTATTTTCACCCTGGTTCAGGTATATTGTTCCGCAATCGTGCAGTGAACCACCCTCAGGGCCGATACCATTTATTCTGAACACTTCGCCTATTTCTGTATATGAAGAACCTGAATTGCTTGCGTCATTTGCATATACAGTCCAGTTACTCAACTGTTCTCCGTTCATAACGTTTGCTGCAACCTCAATCTTATAAGTTCCTGCCGCTTCAGCATTTATCTTGAATGACATTGTGTATGTATCATTAGAAGAAGTATCGCCTTTTGCACGAACACCATTTGCTGTAGAGTTCAACTGCTTAAGCTCAGGGTTTGCATAAGT
>JAZOVJ010000032.1:0-14297 GCA_045658645.1 Clostridia bacterium
ACTCCGTATAGTTTTTCTATACCAATCATTTTATTTTATTCAACCGAGATAATATAGTAATAAAGCGGTTGACCTCCGTATTTTACTGATACCTCAACTTCGTCAAGCTTTTCTTCAAGAATTTCAGCGGCTTTTTCTGCAGTTTCTTCCGTTACATCCTCGCCATAGTATAGAGTTATAAACTCACTGTCTTCATCCGCTATCTGCTCTGCTACCTCACAAAGCACATCCTCAGGGCTTTTTCCTACAGAAGTTATCTTCCCTTGTGCAAGCCCAAGAATATCGTCCTTTTGAATTTTCTTATCGTCTATTTCAGTATCACGAACAGCGTATGTTACCTGACCTGTTTTTACCTTTGAAACCGCCTTGTTCATCTTCTTTTCGTTATCCTCAGGTGACTTATCACCATCAAAGACAAGCATTGCAGAAACGCATTCAGGAATACTTCTGGTTGGAATTACTATAAGCTTTTTATCAGAAATTTCCTGCGCCTGATTTGCAGCTAAAATGATGTTTTTGTTGTTCGGGAACACGAAAATTGTTTCCGCATTCACTTTTTCACAAGCTGCCAAGAAGTCATCGGTGCTTGGATTCATTGTCTGTCCGCCCTCGATTACGTAATCGATACCCAAATCCTTGAAAATTCCTGTTATACCACTGCCTGCACAAACAGAAATAAATCCGTAAGACTTTGGTGGCTCATCGTCTTTTTTCTCTTCCTCACTATTTATAATTGACTGATGCTGATGCTTCATATTATCAATCTTAATATTTATCATAGCACCCATTTTAACTGCATTTTCAAGAACAATACCCGGATTATTCGTGTGGATATGAACCTTAACGATTTCGTCATCGTCAATTACAAGCATACAGTCACCAATATTTTCAATGGCTTTCTTAAAAGAAAGAACATTGACTTTTGGATTCTTTTTCTCAACAATGAACTCAGTGCAGTACATAAACTTAATGTTTTCAACTTCAACATTCTGTTGTGCACCGCCTGTTTGCTCCTGTTTTACATCTTCTGTTTCATTCTTTTCAACAATAGTTCCGTTTTCGAGAAAATAAAGTGCACCCTCCAAAACGAAAAGCCAACCCTGACCGCCGGCGTCAACCACACCTGCTTTTTTAAGGGCAGGAAGCATTTCAGGAGTCTTGCTGAGTGCCTTTGCACCTCTTTTTACGGCTGCTGCAAATACAGCAGTCAAATCCCCTTCTGCTTTCTCTGCCGCAGTTGCAGCTTCACGTGCTACTGTTAAAATTGTACCCTCTGTCGGGTTCATAACCGCATTATACGCAGTTTCAGAGCCTTGAACCAAAGCTTTTGCAATATCTTCTGCCTCACATTCAGCTTTTCCCTTAAGACTTTTTGAAATGCCACGGAAGAACTGTGACAATATAACACCCGAGTTACCTCTTGCGCCACGAAGTGTTGCAAAAGACATAATGTCAGCAACTTTGGTTACAGAATCTGTCTGTACCTCTGAAAGTGCCTTTGCCATAGCGTTAGCAGTCATTGACATATTTGTTCCGGTATCGCCGTCAGGTACCGGGAAAACGTTCAGTTCATCAACTAAAACTCTGTTATTATATAAATTATTTGCGCCGGAAATAAACATCTGCGCAAGCAATTTTCCATTAACCATCTTGTTACTCCTTAACTCTGACTGATTCTACCAAAACATTTACCTTGGTTACCTTTAGTCCTGTGTTATGTTCAAGCTTATATTTTACGTTATGAACAATACTGTCGCAAATTGCGTTTATATTTACACCATATTCCACAATGATATGAAGGTCAATTACAATTCCGTTTTCCTCCACGTCAACCTTTATACCACGTGACATATTTTCCATTTTAAGAAGTTTAATAACTCCGTCTTTTGTACTTTTAGAAGCCATACCAACAACACCGTAGCAGTTAGTAGCTACAGCTCCGGCTATTTGTGCAATAACGTTATTGTTAACAGATATTTCACCAAGCTCGCTGTTAATTAAAATTGCCATATTATCAATCCTTTCTATGACTTATTACTTCTATTCTAACATATTATTGCCATAAAGTCTATAAATAATATGAAAATAATATTACAAATCTATATTTTTTATTGAAAAATACCAAAAAAACTTTTATACTAATAAGTAGTAAAGGGGTGATTTTGTGGCGAAACAGCATTATTTGAGGAACTATTTAAGCGAACTTCCTGATTTCGTTTTTTCTTATATTGAAGAATATTATAGCGGTGAAAGTATTAATACACAGCTCGGCTATAGCCTTGACGTGCGTGTTTTTCTTAATTATCTCCGCATTTTTAAGCACCCTGAAGTTGAAAAAAATGAGGATTTTACGCTAAAGCACATAGATAATGTTACACCAAGCGATTTGATACGTTTTAAAGCATATCTTCGTGAATATGAGACGGAATATGTGTCAAAATCAGGGCGTATCGTTAAAAGAATTTGTAAAAATTCGCCTTATGGTATAAACCGTAAGCTTTCTGCAGTTCGTGGTATGTTTATTTACCTTTACAAAACAGAACAGATTAAGCAAAATGTTACCGACAAGGTGGATTTCGTAAAACTGCATCAAAAAATCAAAAAGCCGCTTACAACCCAGGAAACAGTACGCCTTTTAGACGTAATTTTTCACGGCGAGAACTATTTTGAGGGCAGAAGCCTTACCGAATATAACAACAAAAAACTTCGTGATATAGCGATTTTCGTCACTTATCTTGGTACAGGCGTCCGTGTAAGCGAGCTTGTTAATTTGCAGATTAAAGATATTGATTTTAACACCCAATCCTTTATTGTTACCCGAAAAGGTGGTGACCAACAGGAAATTTTTATGCCTGTTCAGGTTAATAACGCTCTTTGGGACTATCTTGACCCTGAAAGCGAAGATGCAAGAGAAACCGGATATGTATTTTTAGGTAGAGGCGGAAAACCGCTGACCGTTGCGGCAGTTGAAAAGACTCTTAAAAACTACTGCTATGCAGTGGGTATCACCCACCCTGACAAAACAAGACCCCACGCCCTCCGCCGCACTTTTGCCTGTAGGCTATTGGAAGACGGCGTGGATATTAAAATGGTAGCAGAACTTTTGGGACATAAGAATATCGAAGTCACCCACCGCTACTATGCACAGTACAGTAGCCAGAAACGTAAAGAAGTTATGCAGAATTTAGATGTGTATTGATGAAAAAAAAAGCACCGCTTATAAAAGCGGTGCTTTTTGTTTTACTTAAAGTATTTAACAGCACTTCTGAATAGTCCCAAATCGTAGTTACCTGGAACATTCTTATAAAGTCCTGTTCCGATACGCTCTGAGTGTCCCATCTTACCAAATACTCTACCATCAGGAGAGATAATACCCTCGATTGCACAAGTTGAGTCATTTGGATTGAACTGAATATCGTTTGTTACGTTACCTGCAAGGTCAACGTACTGTGTGATAATCTGTCCGTTTTGGGCAAGTTTCTTAACTGTTTCTGCATCTGCCAGGAATCTACCCTCGCCGTGTGAAATAGGCACAGTATAAATCTCGCCAACACTAGCTTCCATAAGCCAAGGAGAATTGTTAGAAACAAGCTTTGTTCTAACCTGCTTTGACTGGTGGCGGGCAATAGTGTTATAGGTAAGTGTCGGGCAAGTTTCATCAGTATCAATAATCTTACCATAAGGCACAAGACCAAGCTTGATTAGTGCCTGGAATCCGTTACAGATACCGCCCATCAAACCGTCTCTATTGTCTAAAAGCTCTGTTACAGCATCTTTAATTTCAGGGTTTCTGAAGAATGCTGTAATGAACTTGCCTGAACCATCAGGCTCGTCACCGCCGGAGAATCCGCCAGGAACAAAGATAATCTGTGCATCCTTAACCTTCTTTGCAAAAACTTCAACAGATTCTGCGATATTCTTGCTTGTTAAGTTGTTGATTACAAAAATTTCAGGGTCAGCTCCTGCCAATGCAAACTGCTTTGCTGTATCGTATTCACAGTTTGTTCCAGGGAATACTGTGATTAGTGCCTTTGGCTTTGCAATCTTAATTGCAGGTGCTTTAAATGAAGTTGCTTCATATTTAAACTCAGGAATTTCTACCTTTGGAGTTTCGATATTACACTTGAAGATTGGCTCAAGCTTATCTTCGTAAATCTTGCAAAGGTCATTAAGGTCAAGCTTATCACCCTTGTAAGAAATTGCAAATTCTTCTGTTGTTTCACCAAGAACGATTCCCTCATTAACACTTCCATCTGTTTCAAGGACAAACGCTCCATAGTTATATCCGAATATTTCGTCCATTGAAACATCTTCATACTTAAAGCCGATGCCGTTACCCATAGACATCTTAAGGATTGCCTCTGCAACACCGCCGTAAGTTGGAGTGTATGCTGCAAATACCTTACCTTGTCGCATAAGGTCAGTAACCTTATTAAACAGGGCAATCTGTGACTTGCTATCCGGTAGTCCTGCATCTGTATATTCCGGTTTTAAAAGCACAGTTTTGTGACCTGCAGCCTTAAATTCCGGTGAAATGATGTTCTTAATCTTATCAGTTGTTACTGCAAAAGAAACAAGTGTTGGTGGTACGTCAATATCCTCGAAAGTACCGCTCATTGAGTCCTTACCGCCGATTGATGCAATTTCAAAATCTTTTTGTGCCATAAATGCACCAAGAATTGCAGCAAGTGGCTTACCCCAACGCTTAGGGTCTTGCTTTGGCTTTTCAAAGTATTCCTGGAATGTTAAGTATACTTCTTCAAAAGATGCGCCCTCTGCAATAAGCTTTGCAACCGATTCAACAACTGCAAGATATGCACCATGATACGGGCTTTTTTCTGTAATGAACGGATTATATCCCCAAGCCATTAGCGAACAAGTGTCTGTATCCTGTTTTTCAACAGATATCTTGTTTACCATTGCCTGAATTGGTGTTCTCTGGTATTTACCGCCGAATGGCATAAGTACAGTACCTGCACCGATTGTTGAGTCAAATCTTTCAGATAATCCTCTCTTTGAGCAGACATTTAAATCACCTGCCAAAGCCTTATACATATCGGCGAAGTTACCGCTTGTGTTCTTTTTAAAGTCTTCAGGAATACTTGGCGCTATGTCAATATGCTTTGGAGCACCGTTTGAGTTCAAGAATTCACGGGACAGATTGACAATCGTGTTGCCGTTCCATTCCATTGTAAGATATGCTTCGTCCTTAACTTCTGCAACAACAGTCGCTTCAAGGTTTTCAGCCGCCGCAAGCTCACAAAAACGTGCTACGTCCTTTGATTCAACAACAACTGCCATTCTTTCCTGTGATTCGGAAATTGCAAGCTCCGTTCCGTCAAGACCGTCATACTTCTTTGGAACTGCGTCAAGGTTTATGTGAAGACCGTCTGCAAGCTCACCTATTGCAACAGAAACACCGCCTGCACCAAAGTCATTACATCTCTTAATTAATCTTGATGCTTCCTTGTTTCTGAATAGTCTCTGTAATTTTCTTTCTTCCGGTGCATTACCCTTTTGAACTTCAGCTCCGCAAGATTCAAGTGATTCCAAGCTATGTGATTTTGATGAACCAGTCGCACCGCCACAACCGTCACGACCTGTTCTTCCGCCAAGAAGGATTACTATATCCCCTGCTTCCGGTCTCTCACGGCGTACGTTTTCTTCAGGAGCGGCTGCAATAACTGCACCGATTTCCATTCTCTTTGCAACATAGCCTTCGTGATAAATTTCGTCTACCTGACCTGTTGCAAGACCAATCTGGTTACCATATGAGCTGTATCCGTTTGCAGCAGTTGTAACAATCTTTCTCTGTGGAAGCTTTCCCTTAAGAGTTTCAGATGCAGGTTTTAGTGGGTCTGCCGCACCTGTTACACGCATAGCCGCATAAACATAGCTTCGTCCTGATAACGGGTCACGGATTGCACCACCGATACAGGTTGCAGCGCCACCGAATGGCTCAATTTCTGTTGGGTGGTTGTGTGTTTCGTTCTTGAATAGAAGAAGCCACTTTTCAATCTTTCCGTCAACATTAACGTCAATTTTAACAGTACAAGCATTGATTTCTTCTGATTCGTCAAGTTTTTCAAGCTTTCCGTTCTTCTTAAGATACTTTGTTGCAATAGTTGCAATATCCATAAGATTCACAGGCTTTGTTCTGCCAAGCTCACTTCTCACTGCAAGGTATTCATCATACGCTTTCTGGTGAAGCTCACTTTCAAATTCGACATTTTCAATATTGGTTAAAAATGTTGTATGACGGCAGTGGTCTGACCAGTATGTATCAATCATCTTGATTTCTGTGATTGTCGGGTCACGATGTTCTGACTTGAAATACTGCTGGCAGAAAGTGATATCGTCAAGGTCCATTGCAAGACCCTGCTCTTTCATAAAGCCAGCAAGTCCCTCTGTTGAAAGCTCACAAAATCCGTCAAGAGTTTTTACAGTTGTCGGAATTTCATAGTCTGCCTTCAGCGTTTCAGCCATCTCAAGTGACGCCTCTCTTGCTTCAACAGGGTTTATAACATATCCCTTAATTTTAGCAATATCTTCATCTGTTAATTTTCCGTATAAAGCGTAAACCTTTGCCGTTTTAACGATTGGTCTGTCACCTTTTGAGATAATCTGTATACATTCAGAAGCCGAATTTGCTCTCTGGTCAAACTGACCAGGTAAAAATTCAACTGCAAATACAACATCTGCATCTTCTGTGTAGCCGTCTGTTACAATATCAAGCTGTGGCTCTGAAAATACTGTACCTGTTACATAGTCAAAAAGGCTTTTTTCAATATTTTCAACATCGTATCTGTTGTAAACTCTTACATTTTCAAGGGAATTTATACCCATTATACTGACAAGCTCTGATTTTAGTGCGTCAGCTTCGTGGCATAGCCCAGGTTTTTTCTCTACATAAATTCTATATACCATTTAGTTCACCTTTGCTGCAAGTGCCTTCTTGCCAATGTCCTTTCTATAATATGCATTTTCAAAAGTAACAGTTTTAACTGTTTCATAAGCTTTTTCTATCGCATTTTCTAATGTATCTGCGACTTCTGTAACGCCTAAAACTCTTCCTCCTGCAGTCTTTAAAACACCGTCATCAAGTTTTGCACCTGCAACGTAAATGTTCTTATCAAGAGGCATCTTGATTTCAAAGCCTGATTCGTACTTCTGTGGATAACCATTTGATGCCATAACCACGCAAGCTGCTGATTTCTCTGAGAATTTAACCTCTGCCTTATCAAGCGTCTTATCCCAGATATGCATCATAATGTCTAAAAGGTCGCTTTCCAAAAGCGGAAGCACTACTTGAGTTTCAGGGTCACCGAAACGGCAGTTATATTCAATAACCTTTGGACCATTTTTAGTAAGCATAAGTCCAAAGTACAAGCAACCTGAAAAACTTCTTCCCTCGCTGTTCATTGCTTCGATTGTAGGAATGAAAATCTTTTCCATACATTCTTTTGCAACTTCATCCGTGTAATAAGGGTTCGGGGCAATAGTTCCCATGCCGCCAGTGTTAAGTCCTTCGTCATTATCAAGTGCGCGCTTATGGTCCATAGACGAAATCATCGGGACAACAGTTTTTCCGTCAGTAAATGACAAAACTGAAACTTCAGGGCCTTCCAAAAATTCTTCAATAACTATGTTATTACCGCTGGCACCGAAGATTTTGTCTTCCATCATCGACTTCACTGCCGCCTTTGCCTCATCCCTTGTCATAGCGATGATAACACCTTTACCAAGTGCAAGACCGTCAGCCTTTATAACTGTAGGAATAGGTGCAGTTTCAAGGTATGAAAGTGCTTTTTCCATATCGTCAAAAACTTCGTACTGTGCAGTCGGGATATTGTACTTTTTCATAAGGTTCTTAGAGAAAACCTTACTTCCCTCAATAATCGCAGCAGCCTTGTTTGGTCCAAAAGTTTTAATACCTTTGGCATTCAAGCAGTCAACCGCTCCCAAAACAAGCGGGTCATCAGGTGCAACTACTGCAAAATCAATTCCAAGCTCTACTGCTTTTTCTGTAATTTTTTCTATTTCATTTGCAGGAATGGCAATACATTCAGCATCCTGTGCTATACCGCCGTTTCCCGGAATTGCATAAATCTTTTCTACGTCTTTACTTTCTTTAATCTTTTTAATAATAGCGTGTTCTCTTCCGCCGCCGCCTACTACTAAAATTTTCATAGCAAATAACCCTCCCCGGAATTAATAAATAGGATATTTAGCGCAAAGCTCCTGTACTTCTTTTGAAATTCGGTCTTTTGAGTTTTCAAAGTCGGTTACAGTATCATAAATCCAGCCTGCAATCTTCTTCATCTCTTCTTCACCAAAGCCTCTGCTTGTTACAGCAGGTGTTCCAATTCTGATACCGCTTGTTACAAATGGGCTTTCAGGGTCGTTAGGGATTGCATTTTTATTGACAGTAATATGAACTTCGTCAAGACGTTTTTCAAGCTCTTTACCTGTAACACCAAACGGAGTTAAGTTCAAAAGCATAAGGTGGTTGTCTGTACCGCCTGATACAATCTTGAATCCTTTGTTCAAAAGTTCTTCTGATAAAACCTTTGCATTTTTTATGATTTGCTGCTGATATTCCTTAAATTCAGGCTTCAGTGCTTCACCGAACGCAACTGCCTTTGCGGCGATAATGTGCATTAGCGGTCCTCCCTGAACTCCCGGGAATACTGCCTTGTCTATCTGTTTTGCCAAGGCTTCTTTGCAAAGGATAAGACCGCCTCTCGGGCCACGAAGTGTCTTATGTGTTGTTGTTGTAACAACATCTGCATAAGGTACCGGGCTTGGATGAAGCCCCGCTGCAACAAGACCTGCAATATGTGCTATATCAACCATCATATATGCTCCAACCTCGTCACAGATTTCACGGATTTTTGCAAAATCAATCGTTCTTGAGTATGCACTTGCGCCTGAAACGATAAGTTTCGGCTTACATTCAAGAGCAATTTCACGCATTTTATCATAGTCGATAGTTTCTGTGCCGTCTGCAACCTCGTAAGGTACTACGTTAAAGTACTTGCCTGAAATATTAACAGGTGACCCGTGAGATAAGTGTCCGCCGTGAGCAAGACTCATACCCATAACAGTATCGCCAGGCTCTAATAATGCAAAAAATGTTGCAAGGTTTGCATTTGCGCCACTGTGTGGCTGTACGTTTGCGTGTTCTGCTCCAAAAAGCTTCTTAGCTCTTTCTCTTGCAATTTCCTCAACTACGTCAACGTGCACGCATCCGCCGTAATATCTTTTTCCCGGATAACCCTCTGCATATTTGTTTGTCAAAACTGTTCCTGCTGCAAGCAGTACTGCTTTTGAAACTATATTTTCTGATGCGATTAGCTCGATATTATGCTGCTGTCTTTTAAATTCATCGTTACAGGCAGCATATACTTCGCTATCAAAATTTTCTAATTCCTCAAAAAAGTTGTTCATCAATTAAAGTCCTCCGAATATTAGTGATGGAATAATCTCATCTTTGTCATAGCCATTACCATACCATACTTGTTACAGGTATCAATTACATTATCGTCACGAATTGAACCACCTGGCTGAGCTATGTAAGAAACACCGCTTCTCTTTGCTCTTTCGATGTTATCGCCAAATGGGAAAAATGCATCTGAGCCTAAAGATACACCCGTGATTTTTGAAAGGTATTCTCTCTGCTCCGCTCTTGTAAATGGTTCAGGCTTTTGGGTAAATAAAGTTTCCCAGATGCCGTCAGCCAGAACCTCATCATAGTCTTCACCAAGATAAACATCAATTGCATTATCACGGTCAGCACGGCGAACGCTATCCTTAAACGGAAGATTTAGAACCTTGTCACTCTGACGAAGATGCCAGTAGTCAGCCTTACCGCCCGCAAGACGTGTGCAGTGAATTCTTGACTGTTGTCCTGCACCAACACCGATTGCCTGTCCGTCCTTTGCATAGCAAACAGAGTTTGACTGTGTGTACTTAAGAGTAATAAGTGCGATGATAAGGTCACGCTTTGCATCCTCAGGCATTTCCTTATTATCTGTTACTATATCTGTTAAAAGTTCATTATCAATTTTGAAGTTATTTCTTCCCTGTTCAAATGTGATGCCGAAAACCTGTTTCTTTTCCTGTTCAGTAGGAACATATTCAGGATCGATTTTGATTACATTATATGTTCCCTTTCTCTTTGCTTTTAAAAGTTCAAGTGCTTCCGGGTCATAATCAGGAGCGATAACGCCGTCTGATACTTCACGGGCAATAATCTTTGCAGTTGTAACGTCACACTTATCTGACAGTGCAATCCAGTCACCGTATGAACTCATTCTGTCTGTTCCTCTTGCTCTTGCATAGGCAGTAGCCATTGGGGAATCGTCAAGGCCCTCAATATCGTCTACAAAGCAAGCCTTTTTAAGCTTTTCGCTCATCTTTATACCAACTGCCGCAGATGTAGGGCTTACATGCTTAAATGAAGTTGCAGCACACATGCCAAGTGCTTCTTTGATTTCCTTTACAAGCTGCCAGCTGTTAAATGCATCAAGGAAATTGATAAATCCAGGTCTTCCGTTCAATATTTCGATAGGAAGCTCGCTGCCATCGTGCATATATATCTTTGATGGCTTCTGATTAGGATTACAACCGTATTTTAATTCAAACTCTTTCATCACTTGCTCTCCTTATTTATTTTTATTTATCATTCTGTTTGTAACTTCTCCGGTTTGTAAGTCAACAAATCTTGTGTAAATAGAAATTTTGTTGTCTTCGTTTAGATTTTCCCAGATTTCCTTTGTAAATGCGTCAATGTCATTTGGAATTTCAACTCTTTCAGGCTCACCGCAGAATGTTGGAATAGGATTTCCGTCATGCTGGTATGTGTGAATGAAATGTCCAAGTCCTGAAAGTGCTGAATATGCAAAGGTAAATCTGTTACAAGCAGTTCCTTCAGGGTCTGCGCTCTTTAAAATGCTCATCTGGTAAGTAAAGTCACCCTCATCAAATGTAAGCATACCGCTTATTCTTGGTGTAAAGTTTGGAGCATCAGGCTCAAACTCACGTGTTTCCAAGCTATCAGAAAAGCTCTTGCCTTCTTTAAGAAAATCATAGATTGTATCTGTCTGGTCACCGTTTGTAACAATAAGATTGTTTTCAAAAACTCTGATTGGTGAATAGATAATAAGACTTGGGTCCTCAACCTTTGATGCATCAAACGGGTGAATAATAACCTCTTCGCCATCTTCAACAAATACTCTGTTTCTTGAGTTTTCTGATCTACCCATGATGAAATATGCGATAGCAGCCTTTGTTCCGTCTTCGGTTTTACCGATAACGATACCTCTGCCCACATATGAATTATCTTTTATAAGTTCTCCGATTTTATCTGTCTTATAAGGCATTGTTCTTTTCCTCCAACATCTTTTTAGAAATTATTTCAGTAGCTTCCGGCAAAATCTTCCATTCCGCCTCTTCCATTATTCTCTTCTGCAAAACTTCAGGGGTGTCACCTTCTTTAATTTCCACAGCTTTTTGAAGAATAATCTTTCCGCCGTCAGGAATTTCGTTTACAAAGTGAACTGTAGCACCGCTCACCTTAACTCCGTATGAAAGTGCCGCTTCGTGAACACGAAGTCCGTAAAAGCCTTTTCCGCAAAATGACGGAATAAGGGACGGATGAACATTTATAATTCTTTCTTTATAGCGTTTTGTGAAATCTTCGCTTAAAATACTCATAAATCCTGCAAGGACTATAAGGTCAATTTCGTAGTCTTCCAACGCTTTTATGATTTTCTCTTCAAAAGCTTTCTGGTCAGGATTATCCTTTCGGGAAACAATAGCAGTATCAATACCGTTATTTTCAGCACGCTCCAATGCATATGCAGTAGGGTTGCTTGATACAACAAGCTTGATTTTTCCGCTTTTTATGATTCCTGCCCTTTCGGCATCGATAAGTGCCTGAAGATTTGTACCGCCGCCGGAAACAAACACGGCAATATTGGTTAGCATATAACCACTCTTTCCTCACCCTTGGTGATGTTACCGATAATATATGCATCTTCACCATTTTCTTTTAGTACATCAAGTGCCTTTGCAGCATCTTCTTTTGAAACAACAATGCTCATACCAACACCCATATTAAATGTGTTGAACATATCGTGTTCTGAAATATCACCAGTCTTCTGCAGAAGCTCAAAAATAGGAAGAACCTTCACATCACTTCTCTTGATATTTGCAGTGAATCCCTTTGGAATACTACGTGGAATATTTTCATAGAAGCCTCCGCCGGTAATGTGAGAAACGGCCTTAACTGTAACTGCATCAAAAAGTGCAAGCATAGGCTTTACATAAATCTTTGTCGGTGTTAAAAGAGTTTCACCGATTGACTTTCCGTCAAGTTCAGCAAGTGGCTTTTTGATGTCTGCATTTTCAACATCAAATACCTTTCTTACCAATGAGAAACCGTTTGAGTGAACACCACTTGACGGAAGTGCAATAATAACGTCACCCTCTTCAATCTTTGAGTTGTCAAGCACCTTTGATTTATCAACAACACCAACAGAAAATCCTGCCAAGTCGTATTCGTCAATCGGGTAGAAGCCCGGCATTTCAGCAGTTTCACCACCGATAAGTTCACAGCCTGACTGAACACAGCCCTCTGCAATACCTGAAACGATTTCAGCAATCTTTTCAGGATAGTTCTTTCCGCAAGCTATGTAGTCTAAGAAGAACAACGGCTTTGCACCAACGCAGATAATGTCATTAACACACATTGCCACGCAGTCAATACCAACTGTATCGTGCTTGTCCATCAAAAATGCCATCTTAAGCTTTGTACCAACGCCGTCAGTACCACTTACAAGACAAGGCTTTTCAAGACCTGTCATATCAAGCTCAAAAAGTCCGCCAAAGCCACCGATATCGGAAGCCTTTCCGTTTATCATAGTTCTTGCAATATGCTGTTTCATAAGTTCCACAGCCTTGTAACCTGCAGTGATGTCAACACCTGCCGCTTTGTATGTTTCGCTAAAGCTCTTTTCCACTTTTATGTCCTCCTTAAAATTACTTATTGTATTTTTCTTCTATGTTTTTATTTTTTTCCAAAACCTTTTCATAGCCTGCTTTTCTCTGTTCTGCAAGCTTTTCAGAAAGTGAGGCATCCTCTACCGCTAAAATCTGAATTGCTAAAAGTGCCGCATTCTGTGCACCGTTCACACCTACTGTTGCAACAGGGATTCCCGGCGGCATCATTACTGTTGATAAAAGTGCATCCATTCCGTCAAACGCTGCAGCTTTAATCGGTATACCGATAACCGGAAGCAATGTATTTGCCGCGATTGCACCTGCTAAGTGTGCAGCCATACCTGCCGCTGCGATGATAACACCAAATCCATTTTCCTTGGCATTTTGTGAAAATTCTTTTGATTCTTCAGGGGTTCTGTGCGCAGAGAACACGTGTACCTCGTGTGGTACTCCAAATTCTGCCAGAGTGTTGATTGCTTTTTCTACAACAGGCAAATCGCTGTCTGAACCCATAATAATTGCAACCTTTTTCATAAAACCTCTCCTTTCAAATATAAAAAGGCGTACCTATTCTGCTAATGATAGGTACGCCCAGACGGTCGGCAATAGCCATCCGCTGCTCCCCTGCGGTTAATCCGCAAATCCGTCAGTTACAGCAGATTTTATCACTTAAAATTCTATCATACGGGCGGATAATTGTCAAGCAAATTATACGCCATTTTGACATTTTTCGTAACTTTTATACTACCGTTTATTCTTTTTTATATTATGTATGTAAAATATGCACACAAGAATGTTTTTTAGTTCATTTTCAGTACTGATTTTACTATTCCGGCTAATAACTTTGGCATCTTAACTACAACAACTTTCATACTTCACCCATATCTTTCTGCCTGCGTTTTTCATTTTGTATTTTCGCAGGCTAAAAATACAAAAAAGGTGTCAGAATCTGAACAGGCAACAATAGGCTATTAAAACTATCAGGACGGTTTCTATTACCGCAACAAGATATATAGGAAACACCATTCCGCATATTATTCCTATACAAAACATCAGTGCAGCAAGCCCTATAGCCTTGCAACCCAATTTGAACATTCCAAGCACCCCTTTTCTCTACCATACTATATGATATGCCAAAAGGGATTTTTGGTGAAAACTTTTGGTAAAGGTATTGTTTTTTTCGAACTAATACTGTATAATAATCTTTGTTGTTAGTATGCGATCGGGATATTTAATAATACACCCTGCGTTTGCTATGGAGATGTACCCAAGTGGTTGAAGGGTCTGCACTC
>JAZOVJ010000033.1:0-17055 GCA_045658645.1 Clostridia bacterium
ATAACAGGACTTCCCAGTTTCACTCGCACCAAAACCGCAACAATTATGTAAAGCCATGAAAATACTATTATTGCCGCCAAAGCACATACGATATCTACCAGTCGTTTAAAATACTTTTTATACATTAAAACAACCCCTTGATTATGTTTATTACCCGAATCTGCTCTTCCTCTGTCATCTTTATATCGGACGGCAGGCACAAACCCCGGCTGAATATGTCTTCACCAACAACATCTTCGCTTACTGATATGAAATCGTTCTTTTCATATACCGGCTGCATATGCATTGGCTTCCAGATAGGTCTTGACTCGATGTTTTCTTCTTCAAGTGCAAGCCTTATCTTTTCAGGCGTCACCCTTGCTATTGCGTCCTTATTGATTGTGAAGCAGCTTAGCCAGAAATTCGGGTCAGAGCATTCAAGATACGGATTCATTTCAACCGGCAAATCGCAAAACGCCTCTTTATATCTTTCATAAATTTTCTTCTTAAGTGCCTTATGCTCTTCAAGGTGCAAAAGCTGGCCTCGTCCGATTCCCGCAACAATATTACTCATGCGGTAGTTATATCCTATCTCGCTATGCTGATAGTGTGGCGCTGGGTCTCTGGCTTGCGTTGAATAAAAGCGCACCTTTTTTACCGCTTCTTCATCATCAGATAAGAACATGCCACCACCTGAAGTTGTTATAATCTTGTTTCCGTTAAAGCTTATGGCGTTATATTTTCCGAAAGTTCCCGTTTGTCTGCCCTTATATGTGGCCGAAAGAGATTCTGCAGCGTCCTCAATTAAAAGGACTCCGTATTTGTTGCACAATTCTAAAATTTCATCAAGCTTCGCAGGGCTTCCGTAAAGGTTTACCACAACCACTGCCTTAACCTTATCCTTGTACTTTTCAAGCCCCATCGCCAAAGCTTCAGGGTCCATGTTCCAGCTATCCCTTTCGCTATCAACAAATACAGGGATTCCCCCCTCATAAGTTACAGGATTAACAGTTGCCGCAAATGTAAGGTCAGAGCACAGCACAATATCTCCCGCCTTAACTCCTGCAAGCTTTACCGCCAGATGTAGTGCGTGCGTTCCTGCTGTCATAGCAGCAGCCGCTTTTATGCCCAGGTATTTTGCCATCTCATTTTCAAGCTCGTTTACGTTCTTTCCGAGCGGTGCAACCCAGTTTGTATCAAAGGCTTCTTTAATATAAATTTGCTCTTCTCTGTGCATTGTTGGAGTAGAAAGCCATATTCTTTCGTTCATTAAAATTTCCCCTCTTATCTTACAGGAATTTTTCTATGCAAAATATATTTTTGCATACACGTATCGCCATAATACCATACATAATTATTGTATCATTTGCGCCGACATTTGTCAATAATTATATGTCAACCCCACTTTCCGTCAAAATCCCAGAAAATATGTATTTTCCGTCACACAAAAAGAGCATATCTTTCGGATATGCTCTTTTGATTTGTTTTTTAGTAAGAACCCGTATGGATAGGGAAAATTGTTCAGAATGAACGAACTTTGCCAATGCGTAAGCATTGGGTCACCCGAAGGCGTACAAAAGTACGTCGAGTGGCAAAGTTTGTTTATAGCAAATTTATTTGCGGTCTGGACAATTTTTACATCCATTACTCTTCCACTTCGAAGCCGTCTACTGTGATAGAAACGTCCTTGTAAGCCTGCATACCTGTACCTGCAGGGATAAGCTTACCGATGATAACATTTTCCTTAAGACCAAGCAGTGGGTCAACCTTACCTCTGATAGCAGCTTCTGTAAGAACCTTTGTTGTTTCCTGGAATGATGCTGCAGACAAGAATGAATCTGTTGCCAAAGACGCCTTTGTAATACCAAGCAGAATTGGTGAACACTTAACAAGGTTTTCACTTCCGGCAGCCTGTAGCTTTTCATTTGCCTCTTCAACGTCAAAACGGTCAACCATTGAACCGATTAACAGGTCAGAATCACCTGCATCATCAACTCTTACCTTACGAAGCATCTGCTTTGTGATGATTTCAACGTGCTTGTCGTTGATGTCAACACCCTGCATACGGTAAGTTCTCTGAACTTCACGTGTGATATATGCCTGAACTGCACGGCTTCCGTTGATACGAAGAATATCGTTAGGATATGCAGAACCAACTGTAAGTTCATCACCCTTTTCGATAACATCGCCGTCTGCAACTTTAATTGTTGAGCCGTAAGGAATTACATAAGTTTTTGCTTCGCCTGCTTCATCGTTAGTTACAGTAACTTCACGCTTTCTCTTGCTTTCAGATACTGTTACCTTACCGCTGATTTCAGACAGGATTGCAAGACCCTTTGGCTTTCTCGCTTCGAAAAGTTCTTCAACACGAGGAAGACCCTGTGTAACGTCCGCACCGCCTGCGACACCGCCGGCGTGGAAGGTTCTCATTGTAAGCTGTGTACCCGGTTCACCGATTGACTGGGCTGCAATGATACCAACTGCTTCACCAACGTTTACAATCTTACCTGTTGCAAGGTTTGTTCCGTAACACTTTGAACATACGCCGTTCTTTGTACGGCATGTAAGTGCACTTCTGATTTTAACCGCTTCAATACCGGCTTTTATAACCTTATCTGCCTGCTCATCTGTAATAAGATCGCCTGCAAATACCAAAACTTCATCGTTTTCAGGGTTCTTGATATCATCAACAGAAATTCTGCCAACGATACGATCCTTTAGTGGCTCGATAACTTCGTTACCGTCCTTAATAGCACGAACAACTTCGCCTTCGTGAGTTCCGCAATCCTTTTCACGAACGATAACGTCCTGTGAAACGTCAACCAAACGTCTTGTCAGGTAACCTGAGTCGGCTGTACGAAGCGCTGTATCTGTAAGACCCTTTCTTGCACCGTGAGAAGATACGAAATACTCAAGTACGTTAAGACCTTCTCGGAAGTTCGCACGAATTGGAATTTCGACAGCTCTACCCTTTGTATCCGCCATAAGACCACGCATACCTGCAAGCTGACGAATCTGGTTAACACTACCACGGGCTCCTGAGTCCGCCATCATGAAGATTGGGTTGAACTCATCCATGTGGTCCATCATAGCCTTTGTTACCTTATCGGTTGTTGAACTCCAGACCTTGATAACTTCGTTATATCTTTCTTCGTTTGTTAAAAGTCCTCGACGGTACTTCTTCGCAATTGCATCAATCTGCTTTTCTGCTTCTTCAAGAAGTTCAGCCTTCTTTTCAGGAACCTCGATATCGCTTACAGATACTGTAAGTGCACCGATTGTTGAGTATTTATAACCTGTTTCTTTGATAAGGTCAAGAACTTCAGCAGTCTTTGTTGTGTCGTGGATTTTGATACACTTATCAATAATTTTACCAAGCTGTTTCTTTCCAACAACTTCGTCAATTTCAAGGTCGAACATTGTCGGGCAACCCTCAGTTCTGTCAACAAAGCCAAGGTCCTGAGGAACGTTCTTATTGAAAACAAGTCTACCAACTGTTGCATCTATATTTCTTACATATTCAACGCCGTGAACAGTCTTTTCCTTTCTTACCTTGATAGGTGTGTGAAGACCGACTGCACCGTTATAATATGCAAGCAACGCTTCATCTTCTGATGAATAGTAGTTCGGATGCCATTCTTCTGACTGGTCACGGCCTGCATAGTCCTTACCGCCGATTTCATCGTGCTTAACCAATGTTAAGTAGTATGAACCAAGAATCATATCCTGTGTAGGAACTGTAACAGGGTGTCCGTCCTGTGGCTTTAGAAGGTTATTTGCAGAAAGCATCAAAAATCTTGCTTCTGCCTGTGCTTCAGGTGACAGAGGTACGTGAATAGCCATCTGGTCACCGTCAAAGTCGGCGTTATACGCTGTACATACAAGCGGATGAAGCTTCAGAGCGTGACCGTCAACAAGCTTCGGCTCGAACGCCTGAATACCAAGTCTGTGAAGTGTAGGCGCACGGTTTAAAAGTACCGGATGTTCCTTAATAACATCTTCCAATACGTCCCAAACCTCAGGCTTAACCTGCTCTACCATTCTCTTTGCGCTCTTGATGTTATGAGCAAGACCTCTTTCAACAAGTTCTTTCATAACAAACGGCTTGAATAGTTCGATTGCCATTTCCTTTGGCACACCGCACTGATAAATCTTCATTTCAGGGCCAACAACGATAACAGAACGTCCTGAATAGTCAACACGCTTACCCAAAAGGTTCTGACGGAAACGTCCCTGCTTACCCTTTAGCAAGTCAGAAAGTGACTTAAGCGCACGGTTTCCAGGGCCTGTTACTGTTCTTCCTCGGCGTCCGTTGTTGATAAGAGCGTCAACAGCTTCCTGAAGCATTCTCTTTTCGTTTCTGATAATGATGTCAGGAGCGCCAAGCTCTAAAAGACGTCTTAAACGGTTGTTTCTATTGATAACTCTGCGGTACAAATCATTAAGGTCAGATGTTGCAAAACGTCCGCCGTCAAGCTGTACCATAGGACGCAAATCCGGCGGAATTACCGGAACGATTGTCATAATCATCCATTCCGGACGGTTACCGGAAACTCTGAACGCTTCGATTGTTTCAAGTCTTTTGATAATCTTTGCTTTCTTCTGTCCCTGTGAACCCTCAAGCTCTGCCTTTAGTTCTTCTGACAAAGCGTCAAGGTCAATCTTCTTTAAAAGCTCCAAAACAGCTTCTGCACCCATACCGCAAGTGAACTTGTCACCGTACTTTTCATAAGCTTCGCGGTATTCCTTTTCAGACAAAATCTGCTTTTCGGCAAGCTCTGTCTTTCCAGGGTCAGTTACGATATATGCTGCAAAGTATAGTACTTTTTCAAGGTTTCTTGGTGAGATATCAAGGGTTAGTCCCAAAGCAGACGGAACGCCCTTGAAGTACCAGATGTGAGATACCGGTGTTGCAAGCTCAATATGGCCCATCCTTTCACGGCGGACCTTTGCCTTTGTAACTTCAACTCCGCATCGGTCACAAACAACACCCTTGTATCTTATTTTCTTATATTTACCGCAGTGACATTCCCAGTCCTTTGTAGGTCCGAAAATCTTTTCGCAGAAAAGACCGTCTCTTTCCGGCTTTAGTGTACGGTAGTTAATTGTTTCCGGCTTTTTAACTTCGCCGTGGGACCAGCTTCGGATGGTTTCCGGTGAGGCTAATCCGATTTTTATGGCTTCAAAGCTATTAAATTCTAACATATCTTAACCCCTCCTTATTAAAAATCATCCGGTGAAAGAAGATCGTCTTCTGCGCTGTCTTCTTCATCGTCCATATATGAGTAATCGTCATCTATGTCTTCAATACTCATTTCGTCTTCAATATCATCTTCAAATGAAATCGGAACATCGCCCTCTTCCATTGTAGCAACAAGGTCGCTGTCCGGCATAGGTGAATCATCGTCATCAAGGGAAGCATCAAGGTCAATTTCCTCTCCGCCCTTGCCAAGAATTCTGATATCAAGAGCCAATGCCTGAAGTTCCTTAACCAATACTCTGAATGATTCAGGGATACCTGATTTTGGAATGTTTTCGCCCTTAACAATAGCTTCGTAAGTCTTAACACGTCCTACGATATCGTCAGACTTAACTGTTAAGATTTCCTGAAGTGTGTATGCAGCGCCGTATGCTTCCAGCGCCCAAACTTCCATTTCACCGAATCTCTGACCGCCGAACTGAGCTTTACCGCCCAAAGGCTGCTGAGTAACAAGTGAGTATGGACCTGTTGAACGTGCGTGAATCTTATCGTCAACCAAGTGGTCAAGCTTCAGGTAGTACATGACGCCGACTGTAACAGGGTTGTCGAACTTATCACCTGTTCTTCCGTCATAAACGGTTGATTTGAATGTTTCCGGAAGGTCAGCAAGCTGGAACGCCTGCTTCAAGTCCTCATCGTGAGCACCGTCAAATACAGGTGTCGCAATCTTGATATATTCATTTTTATCTGCAATCTGCTTATCTTTTGCGTCCAGAACCACCTGCTTATATGCTTCGTCAACAGACATAGCTTCAAGCTGTTCGCGTGTCTTTAAGCTTAGTGTTCTGTATGCATATCCAAGGTGCATTTCAAGAACCTGTCCGATATTCATACGTGAAGGAACGCCAAGAGGGTTAAGCACAATCTGAAGCGGTGTACCGTCTTCCAAGAACGGCATATCTTCCTGCGGAAGAACTCGGGAAACGACACCCTTATTACCGTGACGGCCCGCCATCTTGTCACCCACAGAAATCTTTCTCTTCTGTGCGATATAACATCTTACAACTTTATTTACGCCCGGTGAAAGCTCATCGCCGTTTTCACGGGTAAATTCCTTAACGTCAACAATGATACCGTTTTCGCCGTGCGGTACACGAAGCGATGTATCACGGACTTCTCTTGCCTTTTCGCCGAAGATTGCACGAAGAAGTCTTTCTTCCGGTGTAAGCTCAGTTTCACCCTTTGGTGTAACCTTACCAACAAGAATGTCACCGGCACGTACTTCAGCACCGATTCTGATGATACCTTCTTCATTAAGGTCTTTTAGTGCTTCTTCTGATACGTTCGGAATATCTCTTGTGATTTCTTCTGCGCCAAGCTTTGTATCACGCGCTTCACATTCATATTCTTCAATGTGAATAGATGTGACCATATCGTGTTTTACAAGCTCTTCTGAAATAAGAACAGCGTCTTCGTAGTTATAACCTTCCCAGGTCATAAATCCGATAAGAACGTTCTTACCAAGAGCCAATTCGCCGTTATCCATACCAGGACCGTCAGCGATAATATCACCCTTTTCAACATGTTCGCCAACTTCAACGATAGGTCTTTGGTTGATGCATGTTGACTGGTTTGAACGAGCAAATTTGATAAGCTTCTGTGTATACTTTGAGCCTGTCTTATCGCCCTTAATAACAACTTCGTCAGCTGAAACCTTAACAACTGTACCGGCTTCCTTTGCAACTACGGCAGAGCCGGAGTCACGGGCAACCTTGTATTCCATACCTGTACCAACGATTGGTGAGTCAGTTGTTAATAGCGGAACTGCCTGACACTGCATGTTTGAACCCATCAACGCACGGTTCGCGTCATCGTTTTCAAGGAATGGGATACATGCTGTAACAACTGATACAAGCTGTTTCGGAGATACGTCCATATAATCAATCTTGTCAGGTGTTACTTCTATGATTTCATCACGGTAACGTGCTGTAACCTTCTTATCAAGGAAGTGGCCTTCTGCATCTAACGGCTCGTTTGCCTGTGCAACTGTGTAAATGTCTTCTTCATCTGCTGTCATATAGATGATTTCGTCAGTTACAACGCCCTTATCCTTGTCAACTTTTCTGTATGGTGCTTCAATAAAGCCGTATTCGTTAATTCTCGCAAAAGTAGCAAGTGATGTGATAAGACCGATGTTCGGACCTTCCGGTGTTTCAATCGGACACATTCTGCCGTAGTGAGAATAGTGAACGTCACGGACTTCAAATCCGGCTCTGTCACGTGACAAACCGCCAGGTCCCAAAGCTGAAATACGTCTTTTATGACGAAGCTCTGCAAGTGGGTTTGGCTGGTCCATAAACTGTGAAAGCTGAGATGAACCGAAGAATTCGTTAATTGTAGCACTTATCGGTCTTATATTGATAAGTGTCTGCGGTGTAATAACTTCCATATCCTGAATTGTCATTCTTTCACGAACAACTCTTTCCATTCTTGAAAGACCAATTCTGAACTGGTTCTGTAAAAGCTCGCCAACGCATCTTACACGACGGTTTCCGAGGTGGTCGATATCGTCAATGTCACCGATGCCGTTTGCCAGGCAAATTACATAGTTAATAGAAGCGAACATATCTTCTTCTGTGATATGCTTTGGTGATAGGTTGTCAATATTGGCTAAAATCTGTTCCTTTGCGTCCTCATCATTTTCCGCGTTATTAAGGATTTCCAAAAGAATGCTCTTTCTAACCTTTTTATAGTGAACGTCGCTTACGTCAAAATCACAGTATTCTGTAATGTCAACCATACCGTTTGAAATAACACGCACTACCTTTTCGTCAACCAAAAGCTCAACGAAATCTACGCCTGCCTTTTCAATAGCCATTGCCATATCAAGTGACAATGTGTCGCCCTTTGATGCAAGGATTTCGCCTGTTAACGGGCTTACAACATCTGTCGCAACTACCTTGCCTGCAATTCTTGCGCCAAGCGCCATTTTCTTATCATATTTATATCTGCCTACGTGAGCCAAATCGTAACGTTTCGGGTCAAAGAACATATTTGTAATTAAGCTCTCTGCATTTTCAACGTTTAAAGGTTCACCCGGGCGAAGTCTCTTGTAAATTTCAAGAAGTGCTTCATCACGGCTTGTTGTAGGGTCCTTTTCCAAAGTAGCAGTAATAAGCGGGTCTTCGCCGAAATACTCTAAAATTTCAGAGTTTGTCTGAATACCCATTGCGCGCATCAATACTGTTACAGGGATTTTTCTTGTACGGTCGATTCTTACAGAGAAAACATCGTTTGAATCTGTTTCGTACTCAAGCCATGCACCACGATACGGGATTACGGTTGAAGTATATAACGGTTTACCTGTCTTATCTCTTGTGAATTCGTAATACATACCCGGAGATCTTACAAGCTGGCTGACAATAACACGTTCAGCACCGTTAATAATGAATGTTCCCTGCTCTGTCATAAGCGGGAAGTCACCCATAAAGATTTCCTGTTCCTTGATTTCCCCGGTATCGTGATTGATAAGTCTTACGCTAACACGAAGCGGAGCCGCATACTTTGCGTCTCTTTCCTTACATTCCTCAACCGAGTACTTTGAGTTGTAGTCAATAGTGTAGTCATAAAATTCCAAGCTCAAATGCCCTGAATGGTCTGTGATTGGAGAAATGTCGCGGAACACTTCTTTAAGACCTTCTTCAAGGAACCATTTATAGGAATTCTTCTGCACCTCGATAAGATTCGGCATATCCAGAACTTCATCAATTTTGGAGTAGCTGAGTCTTCGGTTTTTCCCTAAATGCACCTCATGTACCATTCTTTTATCACCTCGTCAAAAATTTTATACGGGATTTTCTATACATATCAAATATTTCGAAAACTACTCTTGATTTTTAAAAAATCATATGTTATAATGAGTACAACATCAGGCGAGTAGCGGATATTTATCCCATATTATCACCATAGTACAATATACAATGTTATCATATTTTTTTCAATATGTCAACAGGCATATTGACTTTTTTTTCAAAAAAATGGAATATTTGAATTTTGGGAGTGAAAATAATGCCTTATTTTGCAAATGATAACAAATTTACAATAGTTCCGACAGATTTTATAAAGAAACAGCTTCCGCAGGCAAACCCTACTTTTGTAAAAGTTTACTTATACCTTTTGATGCTTTCGTCTGAAAATTCAACGGTTGAGTTTTCAGATATAGCAGAAACTCTGGGGCTTTTGGAAAGCGACCTTATGCTTGCAGTCAAGTATTGGGAGTCCTGCGGTGTGATTTTTAAAAACGGTGACAGCTACAGCTTCGGTACAGGAGGCAGTCCTGCAGGGAAAACTGAGGATACGGCTATCGAACAAAAGCCACGCACCGAAAACCTTGCCGAAATAATCGAGGCAAACAACAGTCTTTCCGATATGTTTATGGTTTCGCAGGAGATTTTAGGCAAGACGATTTCAGAGCGGGATATGGAAACAATTTATTGGTTCTATTCCGAGCTTAAAATGTCACCCGAGGCTATTCTTCTTCTTTTGGAGCACTGCGTATCAAAAGGCAAAACAAGAATGAATTACATCGAAAAGGTTGCGGTGTCCTGGAGCGAGATGGGGCTTACCAACGCCGAAAACGTCGCTTTATACATAAAGAACGAAGAGCAGAAAACAGGCTTTTTATATTCAATCCGTAAAATTATGGGGATTTCTGACAGAAGCCTTTCACAGATAGAAGAAAAATATCTTTTCAAGTGGCATGACGAAATGGGAATGGAAGAGGAAATGATTGCTCTTGCATACGAATACTGCATTATTCAGACTGCAAAGCTTTCCTTCCCGTATATGGATAAGGTTATAACACGCTGGGCACAGGAGGGTATCCGAACCGTTGCTGATGCGGAGGAGGACAACCGCAAGTTTAAAAAGCGTGCAAAAGCCGAGGGCAACGCCTTTGGTGACAACCTGTATGACCACGATGATTTGGAAAAGCTTACAAGAGGATAAAAAAAGAAACCCGTTTTAGTGGGTTTCTTTTTTTGCTAAAAGAAATTTTATTCCTATTTTATCCCCAGTGCATCCTTTGCCAGTCTGTCTGCCATATCATTGTATTTATCGCCAGAGTGACCTTTTACCTTGCAAAATGTGATGCTTACCGATTTTGACAGTTCGTCATATGCCTTTTTATAGGCAATAGTTCCTTCCTTATTGGTTTTCCATTTACCTTCTGCCCACGAGGCTATGCCTTCATAGTCATAGTAAATCTCTACTTCACGGATACCGTGTTCCATGCAGTATCTCATAACAAACTCTGCGCCCTTTATCTCCCCTGCCACATTTCGCATTTCCGCAAGACTTTCATCATTGAATTTTTCCGAAAAGGTCAGCATCTCACCGTCCAGAAACAGCACCGCACCAAAGGAAAACTCTTTTGTTTCTATATTATAGCTTCCGTCAACGTAAGCTTTTGTTACGTCTTCTGTCATAAAATCAAAAGTTTCCTGACCGCCGATGCCCAGATAAGAAAGGGCATCGTCTTTTTTTGTAAATGATTTGTACTCCGCTCCCGAAAAACCGTCCACCTGCGCCTTGCACTCGTCCCAGCTTTCAAAAATTCCGATTTTTCTCCCGCTTTTCACTGCGTAATACTTCATATTCGTCCTCGCTTTTACAAAAAACGGGCGATTACATCGCCCGAATTCTCTGTATTATTCTTCAACTACTTCCGGCTCTTCTGCTGGAGCTTCTGCTTCAGCTTCTGCCGCTGCTGCTTCTTCTGCTTGTCTCTGTTCAAGCGCCTTAGCGTCTACAGCATTTCTGATTTCGCCGTAAGGTGTATCTGCAGTAACATCATCGCCCAGACCGTACTGTTCTTTAAATGCGTCAACCTTGTCAGCACCGCCGATGTAGTCAGCAAGTAAAATTCCGCCTTCAGCCTCTCCCCAAGGAGTGTCTTCTGTTGCACTCTCAGGAAGTTTAAGCATAGCCTTTAGTGTTGCAAAGTCAAGTCCGTTCATTTCTGCAATCACGCCTGCCGGGATCATATAGTATGCAGCTGCTTCAATTGTGTCCCCAGGCATATCCTCAGGCAACTTGTATGCTGCAAGAAATTCCTTAAGTGTCAGGCCCTGTGCTTCTGCAATATCCTGAACAGTTTTTCCGCTGATGTCAACATAACCCATTTTGTTATACTTGTTAAAGTCCATCATTGATGTTGCAACTGCTGCAACAATTATAACTGCTGCAACGATTACTGCAATGATTGCACCCTTCTTTGAACCTTTTTTAACTTCTTCAGGGATTTCTTCTGTAACTTCAACAGCTTCTTCTGCAACCTCTGTTGCCTCTTCAATAACTTCTTCTACAGTTTCTTCTAAAACTTCTGTAACCTCAGCTGCTTCTTCTAAAATTTCTTCTTCAACGATTTCCTCTGTTGTTTCTTCAACGATTTCGTTTTCTAAGTTCTTGTTCTCTTCCATTGTATCTTCTCCTTACTATAAATTATTCCTGACTCTGTTGCATAATATCAAGAGCCTCACGCTGTGTCATATCAGCTGTGATTTCAGCCGGAAGCTGATTTTGTGTTGCAAAATCCTCAAAGCTCATTTTATACTGATTTTCAGCAATCTTTGCCATCGGGATTTCCATCTGTGCTTCTGTCCAAGGCATATCGTTTGGAACACTTTCAATTCCGTACATCTTCTTGAACTCATCAATCTCTGTGTCTTCAAACTTTGCAAAACTTTCAAGTGTCATTTTAGCCAACAGTTCGTCTGCTGTGCTTTCTGCTGTAAGTCCTGCATCCTGAAGACCGATTTTAGCAAGGAAGTCCTCCACTGAAAGCTCTTCCTCCTGCGCAACAGTTGCAACAGTCTGAACCTGCGGCTCTTCCACAACCGGCATATTAGCCTTAATCTTGTCATACGCAGCCCAGCCGCCTGCAACAGTAATTGCTGCAACTACTAAGATTACTACTATATTGAATATTATACCGCTATTGTCCTTTTTCTTCGGTTCCGCCTGCGGTACCTGTTCTTTTCTTTGTTTCTTTGCTTTGCTTTCGCTCATTATCCTGTGTCTCCTTCCGTTTGGGTAAAAGTATTCTTATATAACTATACCACCTTTTACAAAAAATTGCAACATTATTTTTTTGAACAGTTTGTTAACTCTGCAAAAAAGACGACACCACAGGCATCGTCCTTCCTTTATTTAAGCAGTGTAAAATATCCTATAACAACAAGTGCCAATACTATTCTGTACCAACCGAACAGCTTGAAGTCGTGTTTTTTAACGAAGTTAACCAGGAACTTGATTGCACAAAATGACACCACATACGCAACCGCCATACCCGCAACAAGCACGCCGATATCTGTTCCGCTTAAAACACCCTCATATGTAACAATCTTTAAAAAGCTTACGCCGAACATTATAGGTATTGCCAAAAAGAATGAAAACTCGGCCGCAACGCCTCTTGATGCACCCACAATCATTGCACCTAAAATTGTTGAGCCGGAACGTGACGTTCCCGGTATTATTGAAAGCACCTGGAAAAGTCCTATTATAAGCGCTGTTTTATAGCTCATTTCGGAAATGGCTGTCACTTTTTCCTTTTTTGGCAGACTTTCTACTATTATGAATGCGATACCGTAGAGTATCAGGGTGGCAGATACCACCTGCCAGTTTTCAAACCGCTCCAAATAATCGTTAAAGAGAAGCCCTATGACCCCAGCAGGAATACACGCTGCAATCACCTTGAACCACATATCCCACGTACCCTTTTTCTCCTCCTCTGTCTTGGACGGCGAAAACGGATTCAGCTTCTTAAAATAAAGGGTCACAACCGCAAGGATTGCACCAAGCTGTATTACATACAAAAACAAGCTCTGCGCGGTAAATCCTGAATTACCGATAAACTCATTTACTAAAATCATATGCCCCGTTGAGCTTACGGGAAGCCACTCGGTTATACCCTCAACAACGCCTAAAATAATGGCTTTAATATATTCAATCATTTTATTTCTCCATCTTTTCTACACAGTCGATAATAAGGTCAACCGTGCGGTCTACTCCCAAAAGTCCCACATTGATACACAAATCGTAGGTTGAAAGGTCATCCCACTGCCTGTCTGTGTAATAGTTATAATGTGTCTTTCTCTGCTTCTCTATTTTCACTATCTGTTCCTTTGCCTTTTTGGAATCAAGG
The DNA here is from genome assembly GCA_045658645.1 of Clostridia bacterium. Taxonomy (GTDB): domain Bacteria; phylum Bacillota; class Clostridia; order UBA1381; family UBA1381; genus UBA1738. The sequence continues at coordinate 13,383 of JAZOVJ010000033.1, forward strand.
TCATAAAGCTTTGAGATCCGCTCTATTTTCTTGTCCATATCTGCATAAAGGAAAACTCTTAAAAGGTTTTCGTATCCGTCTAAAACATAGTCGGCACAACGCCCCAAAAAGATGCAAGGTCCTTTTTGTGCAGTTTCCTTTATAAAGTTTGACTGACCCACAAAAACCTTGTCATTGATATGCATTTCGTACTGAATAACATCGCTTATTCCACGAAGTCCGCCACCTGACACAAGCGTGTATAAAAGGCTGTTTGTCGCCCTTTCGTCCACCTTTTTTACAACATCGGGGTGCGCATTGACTGCCTCTGCCACGCCCTCTGCAAATTCATCATCATAAAAAGGAATCCCCAGCTTTTCTGAAAGCTTTTTGCTTATTTCCTTGCCACCGCTTCCGTACTCTCTGCCGATTGTAATAATTGTTTTCATAACAGCAAAACCTCCTTTTTGGTAATTATATAATGTGATAAAACACCTGTCAACACGACTAGTCCGTTATACTTTTAATAAACCCGTCAACGTCAATGTTTCCAAGACTGTTATCAATAACGAAGTCGCAGTGTTCTATATAAAAGCTATCCTCTTTTTGTGCGCTTATGCGAAGCTCGGCATCCTCCTTCGTTAACCCGTCCCGCTCCATTATGCGCTTTTTTCGTACTTCCTTATCGGCTAAAATGCCAACCATAATATCGCAGGAAATTCCGCTCTCGATTAGCGTCGCTCCGTCTGTGCAAACCACATCGCTCTCTTCTTTTTCCATCTTATTATATATGCTCTCAAGAATGTATTTATGCGTAATTTCGTTTAGTTTTTTTAGTTTTTCAGGGTCTTGAAACACGATTTTGCCAAGCCGTCTGCGGTTTATTTCGCCATTTTCCAGAATGCTGTCGCCAAAATATTCGCAAACCTCTTTTGCGCAAGGCGTGTCCTTCGCCATAATCTCACGGGATACCAAATCACAGTCGATTACAGGGATGCCGCGTTCTCTTAAGCGTTGGGACAAGTGACTTTTCCCGCAACCCGAACCGCCTGTTATTCCCACAAGCCTCTTATTTTGCATCATACCAGTTATCACCCTCCGACATATCCACCAAAAGCGGTACTGAAAGCGATGCCGCATTTTCCATTTCTTCTTTCAGTATCCTTGAAACCTGCTCTTTTTCTTCCAAAAGCGTTTCGATTATAAGTTCATCGTGTACCTGAAGTATCAGTTTTGATTTTAAACCCTCCGCTTTTAAGCGGTTATAGATTTTAACCATTGCAAGCTTTATGATGTCCGCCGCACTGCCCTGAATCGGTGTGTTCAGCGCCACTCGCTCGCCAAAAGAACGGGTGTTGAAGTTTGATGATGTGATTTCAGGGATATATCTTATTCTGTTCATCATCGTCTTGACATAGCCGTTGTCACGAGCAAACTTTTTGATATCGTCCATATATTTTTTGACGCCCGAATATTTCTCAAGGTAGCCTTCGATATACGCTTTTGCCTCTTTTACCGGAATTTTAAGGTCCTGAGAAAGCGAATATTCCCCAATTCCGTAAACAATACCAAAGTTACCCGCCTTTGCACCCGAGCGCTGTTCTTTTGTTACATCGCCAAGCGGAATTCCCAACACCTGCGATGCCGTCATAGCATGAATATCCTCGCCGTTTTTGAATGCATTTATCATAATTTCGTCTTGAGCAATATGGGCAAGAACCCGAAGCTCAATCTGTGAGTAGTCCGCATCTAAAAGCACGCACCCCGCCTTTGCCACAAACATTTTCCTTATGTGGCTTCCAAGCTCTGTTCGTGTCGGGATATTCTGCATATTCGGTTCGGTTGAAGAAATTCTGCCCGTTACGGTAACGGTCTGGTTGAAAACCGAATGAATACGCCCTGTTTCGGGGTTTATTACTGCCAAAAGTCCGTCACAGTAGGTGCTTTTCAGTTTGGCAAGTTTTCTGTATTCCAAAATCATCTCGATTATAGGGTGTTTGCCTGACAATTTCTCCAAAACTTCCGCATTGGTTGAATAGCCTGTTTTTGTTTTCTTTATGGCTTTTAATCCCAGTTTTTCAAACAGGATTACCCCCATCTGCTTTGTGGAGTTTATGTTGAATTCCTCACCTGCAAGGTGGTAGATTTGGCTTGTCAGCTCGTCAATTCTTGCAGAAAGCTCTGCAGAAAACGCCTCAAGCTCGCCTCTGTCAATAAGCATTCCTGCCTTTTGCATATCACAAAGCACGCTCATAAGCGGAAGCTCCACATCATAGTAAAGCTGTTCCTGACCGTTTTCTTTCAGTTTCCGCTTTGTTATCTCGTAAATCGGCATAACCGCAAGAACCTTTTTAGCAAGGTCGGAGGTTTCTTCCTCAAACAAGGACACCTGCCCCTTTGCCTCGCCGAACTCAAAGCCCAAATATTCGTAGGCAAGTGCATTTAATGAAAAATCGTTTCGTGCAGGGTTCAGAAGATATGCGGCAATTGCACCGTCATATGCGATTCCGTTAATCTCGCAAACTGCCAGAGCGTCTTTTGCCAAAACGCAGTACTTTTTAACCTTTTCGTCCTTTAACAGTTCAAAAAGCTCGTCCTTTATTTCAGGGGTTACCTCAAAATAGCTCCCCACGTTATCAACGCCGAAAGCACCACCTGTTATACTTTTTCCGTTTACCTCAAAAAGACAGGCACATTTGCCTTTTTTCCGAACTGCATCACAAAGTGCCGAAAATTCTGCTTTTGTTGCTATGTTTTCCTCTTTCGTTCCCGACAGGAAGTCGATTTCTTCCTTGGTTTCAGTCTTTTTTAAGCCAAGTCTTTTTATAACCTTGTTAAGTTCTAACTTTTTTAAAATATCGTAAAGCTCTGTTTTTTCAGTGAAATCAACCGGCTCGTTTTCGCTGAAATCAAACTCAATCGGCACAAATCTGTCGATTGTGGCAAGAGTTTTTGATAAGAACGCAGAATCCTTGTCGGTTTCAAGCTTCTTTAAGTTAGCAGGCGTAATGCCCCAGTTTTCAAGGTTTTCATATAAATTTTCAATGCTTTTCGCCTTGCCGATTAAGGTCATTGCCGTCTTTTCGCCGATGCCTTTAACGCCCGGTATGTTGTCCGATGTATCGCCCATCAGTGCCTTTACGTCAATAAACTGCTCCGGTGTTACGCCGTAGCGGTCAAAAACCTCTTTTTCTGTGTAGGTATCGGTATCGGTGATGCCCTGCTTTGTCACGGTTAAAAGCACTTTTGTTTTTTGTGATGCAAGCTGTAAGTCGTCTTTGTCCCCTGTTGCTATTAAACACTCAACCTCCGCTTCCTCACAAAGCCTTGATACAGTACCGATAATATCGTCCGCCTCATAGCCCTCAAGCTCAAGGATATTTATACCCATGGCACGCAAAACGTCCTTCGCAATCGGCATCTGCACACGAAGTCCGTCCGGCATAGGCTTTCTTTGCGCCTTGTATTCTGCATACATCTTGTGGCGAAAAGTTGGCGCCTTTAAGTCAAACGCCGCGCAGATATAGTCAGGGTTGTTTTCGTCAATGAGCTTCATCAAGGTCATTAAAAACCCGAAAATCGCATTGGTCGGCGTGCCGTCCGATGCCGACAAAAACCGGACACCGTAAAATGCGCGGTTTATTAAGCTGTTTGAGTCAATTATCAGTAATTTTTTCATAATTTTTTCTTTCTT
>JAZOVJ010000034.1:0-1976 GCA_045658645.1 Clostridia bacterium
TTTTTTTATAAAAAAACGGCAAAAGTATTTGTTTTACAAAAAAAAGATGTACCTTTGCATCGCATTTGAGCATTGGGCTATGGTGTAATGGTAACACTGCAGATTCTGGTCCTGCCTTTCCTGGTTCGAATCCGGGTAGCCCAACAGAGTAGGAGGTTTTGAGTTTTCAAAACCTCCTACTCTGTTTTTGTGATTTTTTTTACCCACAGATAATTTTTTTTTGTGATTTGTTTTCAGAAACGATATGTTTTATTAGATTTGCGTCCGTCAAAAGACAATTCAAGAGGTTGAACGCATCTTCGGATGCAAATATTAATGGTTAAAGTAGAATTACAGATGAAAAACATTTTAGCGGTAATCATGTGTTTTTTTATGCTCTCGGCAGTATCGGCACAGAAAATACGTTTCAATATAAAATTCACAAATGAGGCTTCGGATATCCAAAAGGTTTATGTACAGCCTTGCGATGATTCAAATACAGTGACTTTACGTGCCAAAGGAGAATTGTACACAGGAACAGTTCCGCTTTCAGAATTCGGTTTTTATAATATAATAGCACTGAAAGGTCATTCGCAGGTTATTCTTCCCGTGTATATCGACAAAACAGGAGAGGTGACTATCGAGGTTGAGGCAAGAGCAAAGGATTTTGCATTGAAAGATACCCCCGAGAATCGTGCCCTTTCGGCTTTGGCACATTCAATAAACGACCTCGACCGTCGTCTGTGGCTCAATGATAATCTCACGGCAGAGCAGTTGAAACACCTTGTGAGTTCATATCATATTTCGCTCGATTCAATTGTTGCAGCAGAAAATATAACAGGTAAGGTGGCTGATTTTATGGCAGTTTATGCCTATTCTCATGCCTATAATGCCTATTCCAATATACCGCGTACACAAAAAATGACAGCAACGGCAATTCCTTTCAGCAGAAACGATGTGTTGCCGTCTGCAAATGTGGCATTTGACAATGAATATGCGCCCATGTTCTTTACTGCCGTGCAGATAATAAGAGAGGACTTGACTTCTTCCCCTGTGTTGCTCGACAAATTGTATTCTCTGTACGAGAATTACAAGAATGAGGCTGTGCGCAAAAAGGTGGCTTCGGTTGTTGTCGGTGATTTTATCTCCAACTATAAATATACACAGGATTTTGAAGGTGGTCTTGCCATAATAAAGAAAGCAACCGAGGAGTACTCGTTGTCCGATGAATTTGTCAAGGAGTTTTTGAAACGCAAGGCGACTATTCCCGGCTCACCGTTCCCGGCAGATGTTACATTGGTCGATGCCGACGGCAAGTCATTCGATTTCTCCGAGCTTAAAGGAAAGTATGTGTATATTGACATGTGGGCATCATGGTGTGCGCCCTGTTGCAAGGAAGTACCGCTTCTCCAAAAGCTTGAAAAGGAGTTGAAAAACAAGGATGTGGTGTTTGTGTCAGTCTCTTGTGATTCCGACGATCAGGCATGGAAAAAGAAAATGTCAGAATTGGATATGCATGGTATTCAGTTGCTCGACAATGGCAACAGCCTTGGAGATGCTTTGAATGTAAGGGGTATTCCTTTCTTCCTTATATACGACAAACAAGGAAATCTGCATACATATAACGCCAAGCGCCCCAGCAGTGGCGAAGTTATAAAAGAAATTCTTGAAGGATTGAAGTAATAAAGTAATTTTATAACAAAGCAAGGGCGGTAATGTATTACAGCTCTTGCTTTTGTTATATGTGATTTTTTTGTTGTCAGTTACTTTTTCTCTCTTTTTGACAAAATAATCGTAAAAAAGGTGAAATATTTGGCAAAATGTTTTTGATTTTGCCAAACTTGTTTTACATTTGCCACCTGTTGATTTTTGTTAATGTATAAATATTGAATAAAAACGTATTATTATAAACTTTAAAATCAAAAATTTATGAAGAAAAATTACTTTTATGCATTATGTGCAAGCTTGATGCTGTTTATGGCAATGCCTGCAAATGC
>JAZOVJ010000035.1:0-14454 GCA_045658645.1 Clostridia bacterium
AGTAGAAGAATGGAAAAAAGAATTTTCTATTGAAATTAAGCAAAACGAAAAGATGCTTGCAGAAATAAAATAACGAAAAAGTCCGGAAATTTCCGGACTTTTTAATTTTGCTCATCATTAAGCTTTCTTGAAAAGTGAGTAGGACTCATATAAAATTTTTCCGCAACGGAGGTGAGAGTAATCTCGTTGATTTCGGGTGTGCCAACAAGGCTGTTTATATATTTTATGGATTCCTCAATAACCGTAGGCTTGTGGTCTGTTGCAAGTGTTGGATTATCCTCGGAAATAAGTCTTGACAGGGTTATCAAAAATGACCTATGATATGGGTAATGCTCTTAATAAAAACGCTGGTGCTTGTTATTCAACGCCAAAAGAGACTGAAGCTTTTTATGAAAAATATAAGAATAAGGCACCGTATATTCATTTTAAAACCACAATAGACGGCATAATGCAACCTAAAATGGTGATGGATGCCGATGTTGATTTTGAAAAATACTTTAGAATGATGCCGGAAGATACCTGGCTGTGTGTTGAAATACCTGCAGGCGAAACAGAGGTACAGACTAAAGAGAATATAATAGATGCACTTGTTTCAATGAAATCGTTTGCAATGTAAAAAAAGGACATAATTATGTCCTTTTTTTGTTGTAAAATGGGTTATGGGTGTGGTATAATATAAAGACAGAGATTTCACGTAGGAGATAAAGGTATGAAAGACGTAATTTCTTATGTAATAAAAAACCGAATATTAAAAAAGTTGATCCTAAGTAAGAGCATGGATAAGGAAATCCTCAGAACAACAGGAAGACTTATCGAAATAAAGGGCGAGATATATCTGGCATTAGAAAGCTTTATGGCGGACGGGAAGGCTATTCAAAAGAATATTCCCGAAAAAGATATTGCAGATAAATTGGCGGAGATAGTACCGTCATTATATAAGCAGGTAAACATTATAACAACTCAGGGTGACTGTGAAATAAAAGTGTCTAAAAAGGGCAAAATAACACTTATTGATAAGATAAAAAAGGATACATTGGGAAAAGTTCAAATAGAAAAAAACAACCGTGAGAAGAACTACATTATTCCTGACGGTGAGCCGGTTGATTTTTTGATTGAGCTTGGTGTGCAGGACAAAAACGGACGCATTTTTGATAAAAAACGTTCAAAATTCCGACAGATAAACCGCTTTTTAGAAACAGTTTCCGATGTGGAAACGGATATTATAAAGGGCGATGATTTGTATATTTTAGACCTTTGTTGCGGAAAAAGCTACTTAAGCTTTGCACTTTACTATTATTTCACCAAAATAAAAGGTTTTTCTGTTCAAATGGACTGTATTGACCTTAAAAAGGACGTTATAAAGTATTGCGGTGACGTGGCAGAAAAGTTAGGCTATTCAGGACTTAATTTTGTTTGTGGAGATATTAAGGACTTTAAAATAAAACGTGCACCGAACCTTACGGTGTCACTGCATGCCTGCGATATTGCAACGGATATTGTGCTTGCAAAGGGTATAGACTCAAATTCCGGGGTTATTATGTCCACGCCTTGTTGCCATCACGAAATGATGGGTCAGCTTAAACAAAATGGACAGGTTACAGATGTTCTGTTAAAGCACTCTATCTTAAAGCAGAAATTTGCGGATAGCCTGACTGATGCGTTAAGATGCAAGGTGCTTGAAATAAATGGATATGAGGTAAACGCACTGGAGCTTATCGACCCTGAAGAAACACCAAAAAATGTACTTATCCGTGCTGTTAAAAAGGGTAAAATATCAAAAAAAGAAACGGAAAAGTTAAAGAGTGAGTATAAGCAAATTTGCGATATGTTTGGTATAAATCCATATCTGTGGGAATCTTATGCGAAATAGTTTGACAAAAAATTTTACGGCAGTATAATTATAATGATGTTATTTAATATTACAGGAGGATACAAAAATGAGTGAAAGTTGTTCACATAATTGCGAAAGCTGCTCTGCTAACTGTTCATCACGTGAAAAGGAAAGCCTTTTGGCGCCTTTAATGGACGGAAGCAGCGTTAAAAAGGTTATAGGTGTTGTAAGCGGTAAAGGCGGAGTCGGAAAAAGTCTGGTTACATCTCTTTTGGCGGTTTTATCACAAAGAGCAGGATATAACACAGCAATTCTGGATGCGGATATTACAGGCCCGTCAATCCCGAAGACATTTGGAATTAAAGGCAGAGCGGAGGCTTGTGAGTTTGGTCTTTTACCGTCAAAATCAAAGATGGGTACAAAGATTATGTCCTTAAATCTTTTAACAGAAAACGAAACCGACCCGGTTATCTGGAGAGGCCCTGTTATTGCGGGAACTGTAAAGCAATTCTGGACAGATGTGTGCTGGGAAGATGTTGACTATATGTTCATTGATATGCCGCCGGGAACGGGCGATGTCCCTCTTACTGTTTTCCAGTCCATTCCGGTTGATGCAATAGTAATAGTGTCATCACCGCAGGAGCTTGTCGGAATGATTGTTGAAAAGGCAGTTAAAATGGCAAAAATGATGAATATTCCGGTGCTTGCGCTCGTTGAAAATATGAGCTACGTGACCTGCCCTGACTGTGGCAAGGAAATCCGGATTTTCGGTGAAAGCCATATTGAAGAAATTGCGAAGAGAAACGGAATAGAAAGAACAGCGAAAATTCCGATGGATACGCGGCTTGCAGGTGCGTGCGACAAGGGTATGATAGAACTCTTTGACGGAAACTGGCTTGATGAAGTATTTAGTGCGATAGAAAATATATAATCAGGAGGGGACGCAAACGGCAAAGAACAGATTGGTAGGAGATTACCCGGTTAGGAATACGTCCGACAATTGACTGACGCCGTGGACCGCTAAAGGTAAGAGAATCTTTAGAGGACCAGACAATGAATATAGCAAAGGCAGCGGCAGACCTTATCACACTTTGCTCAATATTGAGAATCCCTGTATGTATGCATAACGTACCGGAAGACAAAATCTTCCGTCCTGCTTCATGGAATGCGTTTGGTATGGATAAAGAGGGTCAGGATTACAGAGCTTGTAATGCCTATGGTCCAATGTATAAGAACATTAAATAATATATTCAAAAATACCCGATAATTCGGGTATTTTTTTATTGCTAAGGAGTAGGTAATGTGTTATAATTGAATGGAAGAAATCAATAGATAATTAAAATGGAAACAGGAGTATAAAATGCAAAAGAAAATTTACACAAACACAATATTTGTAGTGCTTTCAGCTTTACTTTGTACGGCTTTATGGGGAAGTGCCACACCATTTATAAAAACGGGATACGAGTGCCTTAAGGTTAGCGGTACGCCGTCAATTATGCTTTTTGCAGGAATTCGTTTTGCTTTGGCGGGCATTATTACTGTTATTATTTATAGCATAATTGAAAGAAAATTTCTATACCCAAAAAAGACAAGCATAAAATATGTTGGGATAATAAGCGTATTTCAGACAATACTTCAATACATATTTTTCTATGTGGGTCTTGCTAACACAAGCGGCGTAAAAGGTACAATATTAAGCGGTTCAAGTGCCTTCTTTTCTATACTTGTGGCAACGCTTTTCTTTAAACAGGAAAAGCTTACTTTCAAGAAAATTATTGCCTGCCTTGTAGGATTTTCCGGTGTTGTAGTGGTAAATCTTAATGGTCTTGACTTGAACTTGAATTTCTTTGGGGATGTTTTTGTTATATTTTCTGCAATTTCACTTGCATTTTCTTCTGTGCTTATGAAGATTTATTCAAAGGAAGAAAACCCTGTTGTGCTAAGCGGATACCAGTTTATTCTGGGTGGCATTGTGATGATCGCTCTTGGTCTTGCGTTTGGAGGAACTATCAGATTCGATAGTATAAAGGGCGTGGGTGTTCTTACATACCTTGCCTTTTTGTCTGCTGTGGCGTATGCTCTCTGGGGAATATTGCTTAAATACAACCCTGTGTCTAAAGTGACGGTATTCAGCTTTATGACACCGGTGTTTGGGGTTATACTTTCAAAGCTTATGCTCACGGAAACAAGCAACGTTTCTTTAACCAATGTTCTTGTGGCACTGGCTTTGATATGCATAGGAATTTTCACGCTGAATTACCAGAAGAATAAATGATGTTTGGTTTTAAGTTAATGTGAGGAATTGCGTTGCAGAGCAACGCTTCGATATGAATTCTTGCAGAATTCTCGATATGCCTATCGGCTCGATATGTGCCGTTGCACTCGATATGTTGCTATCGCAACGAGAATTCATATCATATCGAGTTTGAGCAAAGCGAAAAACATATCGATTTACGAAGTAAAATATCGAGCAAACTTTAGTTTGCATATCGACAAAAAAGGTTTGCATCTAAACCTTATGTGTCGCAATATAATCTTTTCAGTTTGTGAGGTAACTATGAAAAAAGTAATAAGTTTAATTCTTTGCTTGATTTTAGGCACAGCACTTGTTTCCTGTGGTGCAAAGAGAGTGGCAACAGATATTTGGGAAAGTGCCATCTATACTGAAAATCAAGAGTTTGGAGTTGGTGAAAAGACCATAGTTGTTGATGTTTTGGCAGAAGAAAAGTCTGTTGAGTTTACAGTACATACCGATAAAGAAACTCTTGGCGATGCTCTTTTGGAACATAACTTGATTTCAGGAGAACAAGGAGCGTACGGACTTTATGTTAAAGTAGTGAACGGAATTTTTGCGGACTATAACACAACAAAGAGCTACTGGGGAATAAACAAGAACGGCGAATCCTTGATGACAGGCGTTGACTCTGAAAATATTGCTGACGGTAGCACATACGAATTTGCCTATACTAAGAACTAAAGGGAGAAAAAGAATGTTTGATTATCATTTACATACAAAGGTTTCTTTTGATTCGGAGGAATCGCCGGAGGCGGTTGTGAAAGAAGCAGAACGTCTGGGGCTAAAGGAAATTTGCTTTACTGACCACCACGATTTGAACGGTAAGCCGGATGGGGAACACTATCTGTTCACTTTGGAAGACTACAGTAAGGCATACGACCATTTAACCTCAGATAAAGTAAAAATCCGCAGGGGAGTGGAAATGGGTCTTACCTTGTGGAACAAGGATATAGCAGAAGAATTTATTTCAGCACGGGAATTTGACTTTGTGTTGGGTTCGGTACACTATGCATACGGCTACGACCCGTATTTCCCTGAATACTGGGAAGGTATCAACTTCAGAGAGGGTGTTGATAAATACTTAAAAGACACATTAAAGTGCGTAAAGCTTCACAATAATTTTGACGTTTTGGGTCACCTTACTTACGTTTTCAAATCTGTGAATAACCCTACTCATAGCACGTTGCCGTATTTAGAAGTAAGTGATATGGCTGATGAAATTATGAAATGTCTTGTGGAAAAAGGCAAAGGAATGGAAATTAACTCAAGCGGTGTTGATAAGGCAGGAGATTTTCTTCCGTCTTTAGACTATATTAAAAGATTTCGTGAGCTGGGCGGTGAAATTATTACAATTGGCTCGGATGCCCACGATGTTAGCCGTTTAGGTCAGTATGCTGAAAAATCACTTGCTATGGCAAAGGAAGTTTTTGGTTATGTATGCACCTTTGAAAAGCGAAAACCAATTTTTCATAAACTATAATTATAAAAATTAAGGGGTACAAATGAAAACAGTTTTTGTGGTAAATCCTGAAGCAGGACAAGGGAAAAATATAGAAAATCTTATACAATCTATAAATAACGCAATTTCAAAATTAAAGGCTGATGCACAGGTTTACATCACCAAAAGTGTAGGTGATGCGGAAAAGTACGTCAAGCACTTTTGTAAAAAGTTCGGACCTGCCAGATTTATTGCATGTGGCGGTGACGGAACCTTGAGCGAGGTGCTCAATGGTGCTATTGAAACAAAAGGCACAGAAATCGGCGTTATTCCTATAGGTACAGGTAACGATTTTTGCCGTAATTTTGATAAGGACAGTTGTTTTGATAATATTGAGGGTCAACTGACAGGAGAGGCAGTAGAATGCGATGCTATTAAGTTTTCCACCAATGAAAAAACAGGCTACTGCATAAATATGTTCAACATCGGCTTTGACTGCAATGTTGCGGACCTTACTCAATATATGAAGAAGAAACCCTTTATATCAGGGTCTTTGGCATATTTTTTATCAATACTGATTACCCTGATAAAGAAAAAAGGCTCTGACCTTAAAATTGAAATAGACGGACGTGTGGCACATAACGGCAAGCTATTACTGACTTCTCTTGCCAACGGATGCTATTGCGGAGGAGGTATAAAGAGTAATCCGCTTGCGTCTATAAAAGACGGACTTATCAGTGTCAATATAATTAAAAACGTTACAAGGCGCAAATTCATATCACTTTTACCGCATTATATGAAAGGGACCTTTTGCACTGTTTCGGGAATTGAAAGGTACATTTCGTCCCAGAATTGCAGAAATGTAACGGTAACGCCTAATAAGGGAAAAATGCGAATTTGTATTGACGGCGAGATAATGGATGCTGAAAAAACACAGTTTGAAATTGTGCACAATGCTTTTAATTTCGTTCTGCCGTATAAGAAAGCTGTTGTAACCGAGTGTTGCGTGCAAAAAATACCGGAGACAGTATAGGGTGCTATGAAAAATAAAATTAGAGAAGAAATGAAACAAAAGCGGAGAAATATGACAGCGGAAGAAGCTTTTGAAAAAAGCAGGACGGCACAAAAGATATTTCTTGAAAGTGAACAATATAAAAAGGCAAAATCCGTGATGCTTTATTTACCGCTTGGGAACGAGGTAGACACCTCATCTATAATAAAAGCTGCGCTGTATTCGGGGAAAAATGTGCTTGTGCCGGTAACACACAGCGAAACCTTTGAAATATCGGCTTATAAAATAACGGAAAAAACAGAGTTTGAAAATGGGACATTTTCTGTAAAAGAGCCAAAAGAAAAGGTAGAATTTGATGCATCTAAAATAGATGTTGTGCTTGTGCCAGGGATTGCATTTGACCGTTTTGGCGGACGTGTTGGCTTTGGAAAGGGATGCTACGATAAATTCCTTAAGAATATGAAAGCAGTAAAAATAGGATTTTGTTATGACTTTCAGCTAATCCGTCATATAGAAACCGACAATAATGATGTTACTATGGATTATATAATAACAGAAAAAGAATTTATAAGAGGGAAACGATGAAGAAAAGAGTTTGGGACTGGATAGTAAAAAACGGAAAGAAGAATTTACCTGCAATAATTGTATTAACCCTGTTGAGCGTGGCTATGTCTGTGGTACAGGTACGGTTTGCTACTGCATCAAAGGATGTTATTGACGTGGCAACCAAACAAACGGACGGCATATTTATAGCCGTGTTTGGAGTCTTAGCGGGACTTTTGGTGTTCAGGCTTATATTGCAGATTATTGCAAACTACATAGAGGTTCATACAACTTCACGGTTTGAAATTGCATTGAAGCGCCGTATTTTTAATACGCTTATAGGAAAAGACTATCTTTCTGTGGCAAAATATCACTCAGGTGAGCTGTTAAACAGAATTGAAAGCGATGTGTCGGTAATAGTAAGCGGAACTATTGCAATACTTCCGTCTGCAGCGTTATTGCTAACAAGTATTATTGCTGCCTTTTTTGTACTTTTCAATATTGACAAGACTTTGGCGGTTATAATTTTGTGTATAGGACCATTTGTCGTGATTGGTGCAAGAATTTACTCTGCGAAACTCAAAGAAATGCACAAAAAATGTCAGGAATATAACGGAAAAACAAAATCGTTTATGCTTGAGATTTTGCAAAATCTTTTAGTTGTGAAATCCTTTGGAAATGAAAAGGTTGTTCTTGATAAAAGTCAGGAGCTTCAGGAGAAGAGCTATAAGCTGCGTATCAAACGGGTGACAATATCTTTGATTGCGCAGGTAGGACTATTTATGATTTTCAATGCGGGATACTATTTTGCATTGGGATATGGTGCTTACAGGCTATCGACAGGCGCACTTACCTATGGCGATGTGATGGCGATTCTGGCACTTGTGAATCAAATTCAAATGCCGTTTAAAAGTATTTCCTCATTATTGCCACAGGTTTTTGCAGTATCTGCTTCTGTTGAAAGAATTTTAGAACTTGAAGATTTGAAGAGCGAAGGTACATCGGAAAGAGAAATAGGTACTGATATTTACAATGATTTAGAAGAGATTGTGTATGAAAATGCAACCTTTTCATACAGTGATGATTCTGTTGTTTCCGGCATAGATATGAGGATTAAAAAGGGCGAGTGTGTGGTTATAGCCGGAGAATCGGGAGCGGGAAAGAGTACTGCGATAAAGCTTCTTCTTGGAATAATGAAGCCGGAGAGCGGAAGAATTTACATAAGAGGCGGATTTGGGGAAATAGGTATAGGAAAAGAAACAAGACCGCTTTTTGCATATGTACCGCAAGGCAATCTAATACTTTCAGGTACAATTCGTGAAAACGTATCATTCGGGCATATTGATGCAAAAGAAGAGGATATAATAAATGCCTGCAAGATTGCGCAGATTTGGGAGTTCATAGAAACTCTTGATTTGGGACTTGACACAGTTTTGGGAGAAAAGGGTCTGGGACTTTCAGAGGGACAGGCACAGAGAATTTCTATTGCAAGAGCTCTGCTACACGATGCACCGATTCTTCTTCTGGACGAGTCAACGTCAGCACTTGATTCCGTAACTGAAAAGGCACTTCTTTCTGCAATACACAGTATGACGGATAAGACCTGCATAATTGTAAGTCATAGGCAGGCAGCCTTTGATATAAGCGACAAAGTTATTTACATTGAAAAGAAAAATTCGGAGGATTAGAATGGGAAAATTTGACGGAATACTTTTATGCACCGACCTTGACTGCACACTTTTATCATCAAAATCAACAGTTTCTGATGAAAACATAAAAGCCATAAACTATTTTAAAGAAGAAGGCGGAAAATTCACATTTGTAACAGGAAGAGTACCAAAGGGTGCGGGACTGATACAAAAATGGGTAGAACCGAATGCCCCGATAGTGGTTTTTAACGGTGCAGGAGTTTACGACTTGGAAAAGGAAAAACTTTTATGGGGTACATATCTTCCGGAAAGTGCCAAAAAAGTTGTTGAATATGTAGAGGATAGAGCTCCTAGTTTTGGGCTTATGGTTTGCACCGATGAAAAGATATATCATCCTTCTATAAATGAATGGGTAGAAGCGAATTATAAGCTGGAGAATTTTTTGCCGGATACAACTCCATGGAGTGAAATAAAAGAAAAATGGAAGAAAGTGATTTTTGTTGTAAACGAAATAGATATGCCTGTAGTTATAGATGCGGTGGAAAAATCCGGATATAAGGATGAATTCCATTTTGTAAGAAGCTGTGCAAATTATTACGAAATGCTTCCGAAAGGTCAGAACAAAAGAACAGGAGTTGAAAAGCTTTGCAAGATTACAGGTATTTCAAAGGATAAGACTATAGCAATCGGCGACAATGAAAACGACATCGAAATGATAGAATATGCGGGATTGGGAATTGCTGTCGGAAATGCTACCGATAGTGTTAAGAAAATCGCTGATTTAGTTACTGTAACGAATGATGAAGATGCAGTGGCAAGAGTAATATGGGATTTGGATACCGGGAAAATAAGAATATAAAAATAAGCAATCATAACGATTGCTTATTTTTGTTTACAAAAGATTAAATAAAACACCGGTTGCGGGTTTTGGATAAATGCAGATTGAATGTGCCGGTAACTTTTCACCTGAATTAGTAATTGCGTGCATCTGATAAGTCTTAACAGGATTGATTGCAAAGAAACAACTGCATTCTGTTCGCTTTACAAACTGTATACCTTCTGTGATGCTCTTTGTATAGGTAATACAATCAGAATATTTTTCTTCAGGAATATTTAAAACATCTTCTAAAATCAGCTTGTTTAAAACTGTTACGTCAAGGCCTAAATAGGCATCGCTTTTATCACTGATGCGGTCTTTTAACGAGATATCGTCCTTTAGTGTAAGCCTGTAGAAATATTCGCCGCCGCAATAAAGTGCAATTTTATTTTCGTTTCTTGTGGTAACAATCTGCTTTTTTATAGTGTCAACAAAATCAGCAGTGTCAAGGTCCACAATGATTTTTTCTACCTTAAAGTTATCCTGACAAGCGGCTATAAAGAAAGACTCGTTAAACTCTTTATCAAATTTAATCATTCTGTGGAATGGAAGAAGCATAAGACTTTCATCATATACGTTTGTAAGAAGAGTCATAATGTAGTTATATGGCTCATTGCCTGTATGGTTTGGGTTGTTTTTTTTGCACTCAGCCTGGTACTTAAGTGCTGTTTCATATCTGTTTTGTCCGTCCGCAATGTAAATGGTGTGAGGTTTCATTGCATTTATAATAAAGTCGATTTTATCTTCATCAGTAATTCTCCACAAATGCTCCTTGGCACCGTCAGGAAGAACAAAAGACATATCAGGAGTAGAGTCCTTAATTTCGGTAATGACGTGTGAAAGATCCTTTTCACTTTCAATATATAGACCGCTTATCATATTAAGGTTAGCCTTTGTTTTAGATAATAGTTCATATCTGCCGTTTTTGTCAGCAGGTGTTGTGTCCTCGCATGTCAAGACGTGATTGCCGAAGTCCTCAAGTTTTAAGAGCGTAACAAAACCTTTGTTTGTATAAACAGAGCCGTTGAATTCAACTTCCTGTTCATAAAGGTATATGGCAGGCTTCGTATCTTGTATAATAATATCTTTTTTAAGCCAGTCTTCAAGATAATTCCTTGAACGAGTAAAAGCGTTGTCATCATCAGTATCGGTATCAAAACTCTTTCCTTTTGAAAGACGGATTGAATTATACTCGTGTCGGTTATAAAGTTCGTCCTGCTCGTCAGTAAGAAGAGCATCATAAGGCGGAGACATTACAAGTCCAAGGTTGTCAATTTTTTCTGCGTTATATATATATCCCTTAAAAGAAGTTATATCAGCCATCAGAAATTCACCTCGCATTCAGTATAAAAATATTTTATACCATATATATTTACAAGTCAAGGTAATTATCATTACAAATTTTAGTCAATTTTTTGTAAAAATTGTTGTTATTAAATTTGTTATGCGGGAAATACTATTTATGCAGAATGAGAGGAGTGATAAAATGAGTTCTCAAGGATTTATAAAAGGAATGGCGGCGGGAATTGTACTTGGTGCTTGTGCAACAATGATAGTAGACCCTGTATCTGACCGTCAGCGTAACAAGATGCGAAGAAAAACAGAAGGAATGTTCAAAAGCCTTGGAAATATAGTAGATACAGCCCTTGATATGTTCCGATAAAAGAGGCGATGTCGCAGGATAACAAAACTTGCGGTGTCGCTTTTTGTTTGTTTATGAAATTGACTTAACTTGTAAAATATGGTAGAATAGTGTGAAAAATGTAGAAAGGTGAAAAATTATGCAAAGAAAAAATGAACTGTCATTTTTAAATATAATATTTTGCCTGCTTGTGATTTTTATTCACGTATCTTCTGCTCCTGTTACAGAACTTTCGAAAGAAAGCTGGCAATATGGCGTAATTTTTGTGCCTTGGAGACTGTCAGCATTTGTGGTTCAGGGGTTTATATTCTTAAGCGGACTAAAAATGTTCTTAAAGGAAGATAAACAAGGATATAAAAAGTATTATACAAACAAATTCTCTAAAATCGTATTGCCGTATATT
This sequence comes from Clostridia bacterium, assembly GCA_045658645.1. Classification (GTDB taxonomy): domain Bacteria; phylum Bacillota; class Clostridia; order UBA1381; family UBA1381; genus UBA1738. The sequence continues at coordinate 11,692 of JAZOVJ010000035.1, forward strand.
CTGGCAGCTATACTTTTTTATGCGTATTTTTTGTGGCGCAACTATTTTGGTTTCAGCATAAAAGACATTCTTGGATATATTGTAAAAGGAGATTTGGTATCGCATTTCTATTTTGTTGTTGTGATAGTCCAGTTCTATCTTTTAAAGCCTGTCTGGAGATTTATGGTAAACAAAATTTCTCCTGAAGTAGCGGTTGTTATATCAATCGTGGTTATGTTTTTGTGTAAATACGGACTTTCATTTTTTCAGTATAATGACAGACTGTTCACAACATATTTGGCATATTGGGTTATGGGATGCTATGCAGGAAAACACTATATAGGTGTGCTTAATCATATAAGGAAATATAAAAAGGCATACATATCCCAGTTTGTGATAGTGGGAGCTATTGAAGCCTTGGTTTCATACAAACAGTTCGTATATGGCGGAATGAGGCTTTTAGAGGAACTGCATTTTATATATTGCATAAGTGCAATTTTAGCCACATCAGGTATTGCAACTATGGTGGCAGACTGGGTGATGGAGAAAAAACTGTCAAAGAAAATTGACAATGCAAGCTACTATATCTATTTAATTCATCCGCTGTTTATATTTATAACAAACGGACTGTTATCAAAATACGGAGTATGTGATGTTGGTGTTGGATTTGTAATCCGAAGCGTAATAACATACATTTTATCAATTTTTATTTCAATAGCGTATATGGAAACAAAGAGAAAAATTAAGAGGGACGGAATATGTCAGAATTTAAAAAAGCAAGGATAGAGGACAAGGGTGAAATAGAGCAAATACTTAATAAATGCCCGTGCCCAAGCCTTGAGTATAATTTTACAACCCTGTTCTTGTGGCAGGATATATTTGATATAGAATATAAAATCGAAGATGAGGTCCTTTATATACGAAGCGGGGCGGATAAAAAATCTTATCTGTTTCCTTGCGGAAGCGGGGATATAGATAACGCTGTAACCAAACTTTTAGAAGAGGAAAAAATTCAATTTTACAGTATTAGTGAAGAAAATAAAGATTACCTTGAGAAAAAGGCGTCCGGACGGTTTGAGTTTTTTGAGAAAAGAAATGACGGTGATTATGTATACCTTTGCGAAAGTCTTGCGACTCTGAAAGGTAAAAAGCTCAGTGCAAAGCGAAATCATATAAACAGATTTACAGCTGAAAATCCTGACTGGAGGTATGAGCCTATAACCTCAGAAAATATACAGGAAGTAAAAAATATGCACGAAAAATGGTGCGAAATAGTAGATGACGGGACTAAAAAAGGTCTTTCAAAAGAAAGTGCAGTTGTAAAAAAAGCACTGAAATATTATGATGAACTTGGTTTGTCGGGCGGTCTTATAAGAACGAAAGGCGAAGTGGTCGCATTTTCTTTGGGTGACAGGCTTAACGATAAAACGTTTTTAGTGCATATTGAAAAGGCATTTGCTAATATAACAGGTGCTTATCAGATCATAAACCGTGAGTTTGTTCTGAATAATTGTATGGATTACGAGTTTATAAACAGAGAAGATGATACGGGAGACGAAAGCTTAAGGAAAGCAAAATTGTCTTACAGACCTTTTGAAATCGTAAAAAAATATGAGGCAAAGGAAAAAGCACAATGATTTTACCTGCAGAATTACGCCATAAAGAGCAGATTATAACGCTTTGGAGCAGTGCGTTTGGCGACAAAAAAGAGGATATAAACAAATATCTTGATACCATCTTTAAATATTTTTTGGTTTTCGAAGAAGACGGCGCAGTTTTGGGTATGCTGTCTGTTTTGCCTGTTTCTTTTTGCGGTAAAAATGGCGGATATATTTATGCAGTAACAACCCATAAAAATTATAGGGGTCAGGGGATATGCAACAAGCTGATGGAGTATGTTAAAGCGGAAAAAACATATGATTTTCTTACCTTAAAGCCTCAGGATGAGGGACTTTTTGAGTTTTATGGAAAAATGGGATTTGAAAAAGTATCCTGTCTATCAAAACATGAGCTTTCGGTAACTAAAAGCACTTGGCAGGGTTACAGCTTAAAAATACTGAATGCACAGGAATATGAGTTGGCAAGAAATGCGTATTTTGGGAAAGGCGAAATCATAAAATGGGACAGTGAGATGCTTTCCTTTGCAAAGGATATGTATGATGGAACTTTTTATGCCATAGAAAAAGACGGAAAAGATACAGGACTTGCTTTTTTATATAAAAACAAAAACGTGATGATTATAAAGGAACTTTTGTCAGAAGAAAATGAGAAAACCGCAAATTTTGTTGCAAATGCTCTTGGATGTGAAAAGGCGGAGATTGTTTTTAAAAACCCGAATGGAAAAGAGGGTTTTATGATTTACCCCAAGGATATGAAAGACGGTTATTTTAATATTTATTTTGACTGATATAAAAGAAATTATTTGGATAAAAGACTTGAAATTTGAATTTTTGTGTGATATAATAGCTTGCGATGGATAATTACGGGATGTGGCTCAGTTTGGTAGAGCACTACGTTCGGGACATTGCGATAACCAATTCATTCGCAAACCACCGAACCCCAACAAACCGTTCAACACCGCCACTTATGGCGACCAAGAAAACGAAATACATGTGGTCAAATCAGTTTTGACCACATGTTATCCCACAGACACGGGAGATAGAAAAAATCGAATATTTTATATCGGGATGTAGCGCAGTTTGGTAGCGCGCTTCGTTCGGGACGAAGAGGCCGCAGGTTCAAATCCTGTCATCCCGACCACCTTAAACCTCAGTAACCAAGCGG
>JAZOVJ010000036.1:0-10359 GCA_045658645.1 Clostridia bacterium
AGATGGTCTGTATAGAAAATATAATGTATAATATCTCCAAGTCTTCCTAATACAATCGCACCACCACAGCAAAGGATTATAAGGAAGAAAAATGCAATCAATGTATATAAGTTTACATTAACACTCGATTTAACCGAAGCAGAGGATAATACTGAAATATAACTTGCACCAAGATATTCATTGTATTCCTCATTAGTTTTCATCGTTGTAGTGTATAAACCATTCAAATCAGAAATAAGTCCTTTGATTTCTGTATCAATCTCTTGCTGAATTTGTGCATAGTTCTCATTGCCCAATTGGGTACATGTCTGACCTGAACCACTGCAAGTACCACCGCAAGCTCCCGTACATTTTTGGTAGGTGTCGATAACATATTGACAGTACGCAGAGTCAATAATTGAATGTTCCTTTTTTTCGTTGTGTTCTCTCCAACCATATATGAGTTCGTCATATGTTACGGTTTGATCTCCCGGAGCAAAAGAATCTGTCAAATTACGCTCATGCACATTATCGAGGATATACTCGTAAGTAATATTTGTATTTCCTGATTCTCTCATTTTTTCTACATAAGCATCAATAACTGCGACGGTATCTTCCACAATACTTTCTTCTTTTGTGTTTGATATATCGTTATTATCAATTCTTGTAGTATAGTCTGAAATCAGTACTGTTTTATTTTTAGTTATCTGATACTTATATATTTTTGAAAACAGTGCAGAAAGCTTAACATGTCTTATGTAGCTGAATTCATCTGCTAAATCGTTAAAAGATACCCCTGTCTTTGTTGCTCTGTAATAAGGGTTCTGATCCATGCGCTGATAAAGTGTAGAGAGCGTTTCATCAATACCCGTATCTATTATTTCCACCATTTCGATGTAGTCATAGTTTTCATTTTCTATATTATCTATGACATTTTTTGCCGGAGCAACATTAACATATTTCTGACTGTATTCTGCAAAATACACATCTAATGTTTCATCAAGAATAGTTCTTGCAAAATCTGTTCCTTCGTTATTTTTGGCAATAAAGGAAACAATATATGTACTAGGCTCGTAAACATATTCTTCGCCTTCTTCAAGCTTGGCTTCTTTTTGTGCAACCTTATCCTCATCAGGAATCGGCGTTATTGATATTCTTGATATAAGACTATCAACTGAATAAATGCCTGTAAGTCCCATTCTATTGACAACCTTGGACATTACTGCCGATGATTTGATTTCATTAACATCAAGCTTTGAACCTGTTGGAGTAAGGCCTTGCTCTGCTGCAGGATCATTGTAATGAATAACTTCCGATGCAACAAATGTGTTAGAATCCTTAAGCTTAAAATTTATTGCATAAGTTGCTAAAACACAAATAACTACAATGATAGGCAGAATCTTTTTTAAATATCTCATAATCTGAAAATTCTTCATTTTTAACCCTCCTGTATAATTTTGTGTTTATGCTTTTGGAAACTTTTTAGAAACTGCAAAAACAAAAGCCGCAATATAAGATAAAAATGCAAATATTATAACTGTTTTCAATTCTCTAAGCAGAGAAGTTCCTGAAATGCTGACTGCTATACATTGGTTCATTCTGTAATTCGAATATTCTCTTCCTGCGTTTATGGCTTCTATTGTAAAACCATCTATACTTTCGTCTATAGATGCAATAAGTGCATCTGCTTCGGCATTTGCCGAATTATTTCCGGTTACTGCTTGCATTTTTCCTATAACGAGATTATTGTCCATTATTTCCTTCTCATTTGAAGCAACATTGTCACTGAACACAGTTGCCATAACAGAAAGTTCATCAATGCCGACTTTTGTTCTTCCCATATAATACTTTCCGCTCTCATCCCAAGTTGGAACTAGAACAACTCTTGTCATTTCCTCGGAATACATATCAATTGCCTGATTGCAAAGGTTAAAGGAAGCATTATTCCTTTTCTTATCAAAATCTGTACTCTTATTCTGATAAGAAAGTCTGTCAATAAAGCCCGCCTTGTTTCTCGCTATGCCGTGCTGCAGTATCAAAGATTTCAGGTTCTGATCAATTTGTGTTTCCTTAAATGTGTGAACCTTTTCTGCTATCGCATAAAATGTCGTGTTGTTTTTTGTGACAAAGCTTGGTCCTTTTTCAGCCATCCCGTAGAGATAATTTAAGACAGCGGTTGCTTCCTTATTGAAATAGCTTACAATGTCCATATATTCCATTGTGCTGTAATCAGGTTTGTCCTCTTTACTTGTAATACTGAAATTATCTGTATATTTTTCTATGTAGTAGTCTTTGTATGCACTTGTTATCAGTGTGATTACATTTTCTGCGTCTAAGTGGTCTGTGTCCTTTGAAGCATGATATTCCACGACAAATTCAGTAGAAATATGATAATTAGACTTATCATTTACATCGCCCTGTATATAGGGATAAACACATAAGCAGTTTTTTAATTGTTTTACAGTTACATTTTCTAAAGCACCCATTTTTATAGCTTTTTCTACAACTTCATCACAGATTATTTCCGACATATTATATCTCGTTCCGTTGGAATTCTGAGCCTGAGATGCTTCCGAATAATTTAGTGCTACAACAGCCGTAACAGAGTGTTTTGCCTTCATATGATTAATAATTCCGAACACGCCGGAAATAACAATCACAAAAATCAAAATCCGTGCACCTACCAACCGCGTGCTTTTAAATATCTTGAAAAATTCTTTTTTTGTAACGTTCTTTGAAAGAAAATATATTGTAAGTGCTGATACAACCAGTAATAGTCCTACTGCTGCAAGAAGTAATTTTTGCAAAAGCGAGGAAATCATTTATTATGCACTCCTTTCCGACATTAAAATTTATTGATATCAACAATCACAATTTCCGGCTGATTGTTGATTCTCATAATATTTTTGTTTTCAATCCCCGAACTTATAATAAGAGGTCTTCCTTGAACCTCATATCTGCCAGCAACATAATGACCGTTTCGTTCCGGCAGCAAGCCTCCGTCATGTGTGTATAGAGGTCCAATCATCGGTATTTTAACTGTACCTCCATGGTTGTGTCCTGCCAACATCAGGTCTCCCCATGAGTCAGGAAAATATTCTTCAAACACCAATGGTTCGTGAATTGCTGTGATTTTTAAATTATTCTCATTTGAATACATATAATTATCAAAACTTTCACCTGCATATGACCAGAAAGATGATGGATTTGAAGTAAGAACTCCGTATACATCTACTTGGGTTGTTCCGACCAATATGGTGTCTGAACTGTTTTTAAGTACTTTAACACCTGAAGCTTCAAGCTTTTTTGTAAGCTCGTCTGTAAATTCTAAAAGCTTCCCCGGTTGCCTATTACTATCATTAAATCCATACTTCTTATCAAGGGATTCCTGCGTAAGAGGAATATCATAATATTTTTCTACTTCGTTATTACCATATATGTAGTAGGAAGGTGCAACAACTGAAAGCTCTTTGCATAAGCGTATGGCTCTGCTATTTGATTCTGCTTTTGAATCAATTATATCTCCGGTATAAATTATCAAATCAGGCTTTAATTTTTTTACTCTGCTGATTATCTTGCTATTGTCATTTCCGTACGAACAATTATGCAGGTCGGAAATTTGAATAATTCTTACCTTGTTGTTCACCTTAAGGCTGCTTACACTATAAAAAGTCTCTTTGAAGTTGCGATTCCCGATATAATTACAGCCGATTATTGCAATAGATGCTGCTATCAAAACAAAAATCAGGCTTATTAAAAAGAGTTTCAATACCCTTATGTTTTTCTTAGTTTTTGTAGTTAATGTATATCCTTTCATAACATAAGCTACCTTTCTTTATTTTTTTAAAACTTTTTTATATAGTTCAAAAGTGGAGTATGCAACATCATTCCAGTTGTATTTACTTAGTATAAATTCGTCAACTCCGTTTTTGAGTTCATTCACAATTCCTTCGTCATCGCACATAGACTGCAGTTTCTCTGCCAGATCCTTTACATTGCTCTTTTTAAAGTGCATTGCTTTATTTTCTGTAACCAATGTGTTTTCCGGAATATCAGAACATAAAACTGCATTGCCGTAAGCGAGCGCTTCTAAAAGACTCAGGGACATTCCTTCAATATCAGAAGGAAGAGTAACAACATACGCATTGCTATATATTTCACATAACACATCTCCAGTTACAAATCCTGTAAAAATAATATCAGGATTTCCGGATGCTTTTTGTTTTATCATCTCAACATATTCATCTGTATCACTTGTATCACCTGCGATAACAAGCTTTTTATTTGTTTTTATACTGTTATATGCATCAATCAGGTAGTGAACGCCTTTTTCCGCTGTAAGTCTTGAAACGATACAAATATAATCGCCTTTTGAAAGGCCGTACAATTTCGTGATTTTGTCCGCTTCTTTTTTTTCAGGTCTATCTATTCCGTTATGAATCAGTACAGTGTCACGGTTATAGGTTTTCTTAAAATACTCACGGGCAATTTCACTTAAGACAATTATTTCGTCAGCGCATTTTACCATAACACGCTCTCCGAATTTTATATAGCGAGAAGCAAATCCCTTGCCCCATTTTTCTCTTTGCCAATCAAGACCATGAACAGTGGCAACACACCGTTTCCCGAACATTTTCGGTATCCACATGGCAGCGCAAGGGCCTTCTGCATGAAAATGTACTATATCAAATTTTCCGAAAGCTGCACAAATGGCCGCGCTAAAGGATGCAACCATCGCAGAGAGACCTCTGCCGTTGATTGTCAAGGCATTTTTTAGTGTTACACCTTTATACTTTTTATCTTTTACAGTTCCGATATATTCATTTTCCACTTTATCAGACGAACGATTGTAACAAGTAACATATACGCCTTTTTCTACCAGTATCGGACATAAAGAAGTAAGTACATTTTCAATCCCGCCACGTCTTGACGGAATAACCTTATGTCCAACCATTGCAACTTTCATATTTTTATCTCCTATCTTATCTTCCGGTTCCGCTAAGCATAACAATAGGTGTTTTAAGCATTATGAGTAAATCTCCCGGGAAAGTTCTGTTTTGTATGTAATCAAGGTCCATTTCAACCCACTGTTCAAACGGAATATCATTTCTGTTTTTACTTATCTGCCAGGTGCAAGTAATTCCCGGGGTAACAAGCAAACGAAGTTTTTGATAATCGGTATAATATTTAACCTCTCTCGGAAGTGGAGGTCTGGGGCCAACCATGGTCATATCGCCTTTTAAAACATTGAAAAATTGCATCAATTCATCAAGAGATAACTTTCGAAGGATTTTTCCGACTCTTGTTATTCTCGGATCGTCTTTAATTTTAAAAACTGGTCCTTCCATTTCGTTCTTATCTTTGAGCTGTTCCAAAATCTCCTCAGCATTAAGACGCATTGTACGGAATTTATACATATAAAACTCTTTTCCATGGCGTCCCACTCTTTTTTGTTTAAAGAACGGTCCACCACTTGGATCATCAATGCATATAACAATTGCTATTATTATCATCAAAGGAAGAAAACCAATCAAAATAATAGTAGCAAAAAATATATCAAAAAGCCTTTTCTTTCGCCAGTATGACAAATATGATTTTTCAATCAAGGATTCTAATTTGACTCTTGTTTTTTCATCAACCTTTTCACTTTCAATGTAAGGCATTTTACAGTCCTTCTTTCATTCTTTTATTCAAACTTAAAATTTATAAGCGTTTCATATTCAATGTCGCGCCAGAGAGAAAAATAAAATTTCTTAAAATCCTGCCTTATTTCATCAATTAATTCCTCTGTGTCGTTTATTTTTCCCGGATGAAATCCAATCTCAATATCTTTATTATGTTTTTTGGCAAGTCCTATATAATGTGGAAGCAGTTTTTTTATTCTCACCTCATTTAATTTTCCCGAAAACATCATTCCCATAAAATATGCAGTTTGTATTTTCCTTTTTTTTAGTTCCTTGCGGTTGATAAAAGCAAAGGTTTTTAACAACCATTGTTTCACAATTCCTGAGGGATTATATTCTAAATACAGTGAAGGTGAGTAAATGTACGGCAAAATCGGCTCAGCAGGAATACGCATATATTCAACATTTAAATCCTCATCTTCTATGACACGCATCAGTGTTTTAAAAACAAGCGGAATCATATGTGTGTGCTGATGACTGTCTATTGAAACAGGCAGCGTTTCACCCATAGCCTTTTTCCAGAATTTTATCTGGCTTTGTATTTCTTTATAAATTTGTTTTTCAAACTTCTTTCTTTTAGGTGATAATGAAAGGGCGAGCAAGCCTATAAAGGAATATTTAAAGTATCCGTTTTTTGATACAAGCAAATCAACATCGTTCGGATTTGAAAGCGAGCGTCCCTCAACCAAATTGATATGTAAAGAGAGTACCGCATCTTTTCCCGATAATCGCTTTTTAAAATCCGAGATTTTACCGTTTGGCAAAATACTTATCTTATTTAAAACACCATTTCTGAAACAATTTTCTATGCGAATATTTGCACCATCGGATATACCATAATCGTCTGCACAAAAATATATCATATTAATCTCCCAATTTTATTACAATCACATTATTAACTACTGAAATTGAATTTTTTTCAGGCCAGTTATTCAAACTGTCTGCATCAATTATTTTTAGAATGTCTGCTTTTTCTTCACCAGAAACAAATTGATATTTTTTATTGCAATAATCGTTTAATGCGCTACATAAAACACTTTGCCCGACTATTTCATCGTCTGCTCTCAAAATATAGCCATCTGTTGTCCCCGTCATTTCAGGCGGCAAAACTACACTGTAAGCTTCACTTTCGGGCAGACAGCCTAAAACTAAAATTCTGTCGCACCCTTTTGCACCCTCAGTCTGCTCTATTCGGTCTGCAATACGGATTAAAGTTCCATAAGACTTTTCATAAGCCATATTCAGTTTATGATAACTGACATTTGCTATTATTGTCTGATTAAATATAAGTAAAGCCGAAATACCAAGTATTGCCCAATACTTTAAAGCGGTTTGCTCCGAATTTTCATATTGTATTATAAGCAACAGATAAAATACAAAAAAACCCATTTTCATTAGGTTATGATAATCTATTTCGCTGTTAATAAAGCTAAGCACACTTGCTCCGATAGGCAGCAAAATCACAAAAACGCAAAGCATCAGTATTTTATCAAGACTTAATTTCTTTTTAATAACATCAGTCAAATATAAGATAAAAGTCAAAACAAACGCAATAGAATTTAGAATGACGAACACATTTGCCCCTTTTGAAAAGTCAAAGAAATAGCCGATAAAATTCTCTTTTATTGTGTATAATGCACCCGCTAAGTCTATACCGTTAAAGGATGCTGCGCTATTTAATCCTTGATACTCCAAAAGTGTTGTTCCCGTAATTTTGAGAAGAATTGTCAGCACCAAATAATACAGTGCCATACCCAAAACGCCTGTCAGTAAAAACTTTAAGCATTTAATCAACAAATTTTTTAAGTCTGTATTCTTGTAAAGAACTTCAAGAACCAAGCTTAAAAGCAGCAACATTATTGTAACTGTTATGTATGCCTGATATATCCCTGCAGACAATGCTATTGATACCAATGAACCAATATAACATGGCTTGTCCTTTGTGACGAGCATTGCCGCAACACATGAAAGCAGGAATGCAATGGCATATCCATCTGCCACATAGTTATACATCATCACAGAAGTTACAGCGGGAAATGTTATAGCAGTCGCACCTATAAGTGCTGCTGTTATATTTTTTCTTACACCAAACATTTTGCAGATGCACACAGCACCAAGGCCGTGAAAGATGATCGCCATAATTCCTGTAATAAATGGAAGATCATAAAAGGAACTGGGAGCACAAACAACCGGCAGAAACCATCTTCCCATTGAAATCATATTTTGCGCATCATATCTGAAAACAAGGGAATCCCAGTTAGGAAGCCAATTTGTAATTTTATACAAATGAGCGCAAAATCCCATAACAATCGCCCAAATAAAGCACACTTTCCACTGAGGCAAAATGCTATTTTTTATTTTATTTATAATCTGTTCAGGCATATTACCACTCCAACCACTTGAATTTATGCAAAAACTTACCGTACAGTTTGTCATACATTTTAACACCGATAATTCTTTTAATCCGTGTTGTTCTTTTTGCTACCTTTGATGTCCACGATGCACAGTAATGATGTATGGAATATGTGTTTTTTGTTATAGTCTTTTTGCCGGTATAATAATCCAACGGGCAAAGATACTCTCTTGGAAGAAAAACCATATCCATAAAAGTCTGGTTTGTATTTTTAATATCCATTCCCAGCCTTATTAAAGCTTTTGTATTTCGGTCAGGGCAAGGAGTAAGGTCAAAACTGCCATCTTCCAAAACAAATGGTATATTATCATAGTCTTTTAAAAACTCTCCAATTATTTTGTTTCCTTTTTCTGCGCCAAAACCAAGGCCTGTTGCAACAATCCCTTTTTCATCAAATCCCATAAACCCTTTGTTCTCCAACAAATCATCAATAGGCTTTATGAGTTCAACATCGGTATCTAAATAAATTCCGCCGTTATCATAAATTATCTTAAGCCTTGCAAAATCGCTGACAAACGCCCATTTCTTCGCTTCATAAGCCTCACGCATATAGCAATTTTGCGATAAATCAAAATTATCTTCGTTATGGCATATTATTTCGTAGTCAGGGCAATATTTTTCCCAACTTTTAATACATTTTCGGGCCATCTTTGGCATTTCGCCTTTCCCGAACCAACAATAGTGAATTACTTTTGGAATACTCATACCTTGTTCCTCCATATTTCAATGAAGTTTTTAAATGCACTTTTGAAAAATATAAAGTTCGCTCCAATGTATAAAGGCACTATCCAAAGGGAATGTATAATTCCTTTTATAAGCAAGTCGGTAAATGAAAGTCCGCTAAAGCTATCCACATAAAAGATTGCGATTACAGTAACAAAAACCGCTCCATTTACGAGCCATAGTTTATATGTATGAAACATTCCTCTTTCAATCACTTTTTTGTTTGAATAATAAATCATCATTGTACCTCGGTATAAAAGAGCTACAATCGTGCCGAGTATAGCACCGCAAATACCCCACTTCAAAATAGAAAATATTGAAACTGCGATATTTATAATCATTTCCCAAATTGCATGGGATCGTGTTTCTTCAAATTTTCCTGAATACTCAAGAACATGGTTTGAAGGAAGCTTTCCATTTGAGAAAAGATTCATAATGACAAAAAGTAATACTAAAAGCGAATTTGTGTAATTCGCATCGTTTATCCCTTTTGTGTATATCTGAATAAGCGGAAGCAAAAATACCGCCATCAAAGTATAAATAGCAAATGTTGCCATAATATAAAATGTTTCATAGACATTATATACCTTCATAAATTTTGCTCTGTCAGTATGAAACATCTGCCCGAGCGCAAAACTGAATCCTGAAGTAACGCTTGTTATAAATGTCTGAATCTGCGAAAAGAAGATATTATAAATAGCATAAACGCTGACCACTCTAAAATCGCATAAAAATGACAACAGCAAAATATCTGTATTATTAAATACCATTCCAGAAACCTGATGAACCAAGACAGATTTTCTTTGAGAAACCGCCTCATAATCAGGCTTAGCGTTAACACTTAACCATTTATATCTTCGTTTTGCGTAAGCATATATGTAGCAAAGCTGTAAAAGCGACAATATGCAATAAGAAAGCTGCATCAACAAAAGATTGTTTGTAAGCAATATAACAAGTATTTTAGCAACATTTGATATAAGCTGCAAAATTGTTTCGGAATTTGTTATAACATATTTTCTGCCGTCAACCTCTAAAAGTATTCTGTATTTAGCTTGTACAAAATAGCTGAACAGCTGTGGAAGTGCAGTAAGTATTACAATTCCAAAAATCACACCGGGCCCAATTGCAGTCGGCACAATATACTCATACACCAGGGCGATTAAAAGTACGATAATCGCATATATTACGCCAACTTTAACATAGTAGCTGTGTGTTGCCGAGATAACAGAGCTTACCTTGTTATGATTTTTCTCGGCTACAGGCTTATATAATGCCTGTGTGGTAGCAAGTCCTACCCCTGACTCAACCAAAAACATATATACAAAAATCTGCTTTATTGTAGATAGAACTCCATTAACCTCCGAGCCGAAATTTTCAAGATACAGTCTTGGAAGAAGAAAGCTCAGGGCAATCAAGACAACTTGATACAAAACACCTGACAATAAGTTGTATTTGATTCTGTTATCTTTTGTTGCCACTTTGAGCGCACCTTCTATCTCTAAACTCTGTTTTCTATATAATATCCTGTTGCGTTTTCTCTATGTATTATCTTGGCTGGAT
>JAZOVJ010000037.1:0-13993 GCA_045658645.1 Clostridia bacterium
ACTTTTAAATTTCGTTTCCGAATTTCTGTCATAAAAAACTCTTTGTTTTTGTGAACTCTTGGTTCACTGACAAGAACTCTGCACTGTTTATTTTTCAATGTTCAGCGCTGTCAAAAGCGACAGCTTTTATATATTACCACACTTCATATCAAAAGTCAAGTGTTTTTCTTAATTTTTTAAGATTTTTGTACTTTTTTCGTGTGACAACTTTGTTATTTTAACATACAAAAACCCGTTTTGTCAACGGGTTTTTATAAAATGTCCCTTTTGCACTCTTTTTACATAAAAATGTCGTTTCTTTTGTGCAAATTATACTAAAGAGTCAATTTCATCAATCCAAATCTTGCCACAGGCATCACTCGGCATACGCCAATCATTTGGCGACAATGATATTTCAACCGCCTTTGGTCCGTCCGGAACACATGAGCGTTTGAATTGTTGGCTAAAGAACCGTCTGTAGAACATCTTCATCCAGCTTACTATCTCGTCATCGCTGAACTCACCTAAAAAAGCTATTTTTGCAAGATGATATATCTTTGACGGTGCAAAACCGAATCTCACCATATTAAATAGGAAGAAATCGTGCAAAACATATGGTCCCACCGCCTGCTCTGTTTTTTGTGCTATCTCTCCTTCCTTTGGCGGAAGAAGTTCCGGGCTTACAGGTGTTGCTACAATATCAAGAAGCACGGCTTTGAGCTTTTCACTGTTTATTTTCTCCGCCTCGTATTCCACAAGGTATTTTATAAGCGACTTTGGCACTCCGCTATTCACTCCATACATAGACATATGGTCGCCGTTATATGTCGCCCAGCCAAGTGCAAGCTCCGACATATCTCCAGTTCCTATAACTAAAGCCCCCATCTTATTTGCAATATCCATAAGAACTTGCGTACGCTCTCTTGCCTGTGAGTTCTCATATGTTATATCAAACTCATCGTCACTTTGTCCGATATCCTTAAAATGCTGAAGGACTGCATCCTTAATATTTATTTCACGAAGCTCCGCTCCTATAATTTCAGAAAGAGCCACTGCATTATTGTATGTTCGCTCCGTTGTGCCGAAGCAAGGCATAGTTACAGCCAAAATATCCTTTCGGTCAAGACCTGCAAGGTCAAAAGCTCGGGCAGTAACCAAAAGTGCAAGAGTTGAGTCAAGTCCTCCGGATATACCAAGCACCACATTTTTTACGCCTGTGTGCAAGAGTCTCTTTTTAAGTCCATACGCCTGAAGATTTAGCACATCTTCGAAATAGTCCTTATTCATTTTTACAAAAGGAAGCTTTTCTACCTTTCTGGTAAGATTTGTTTCCTTCATTTTAAATTCTGTTTCTACTATATAATACTGCTTTTCAGTATAGCGCACAAAGGTTGATGTACGTCTTCTTTCAAACGCAAGCATATCCACATCAATTTCTGATGTTACTATTTCGTTTTCAAAAAGAGTTCCTCTTGCAAGTATTGTACCCCTTTCGCAAATCATACTGTCACCGCTGTAAACCACGTCTGCAGTTGATTCGCCTGTTCCTGAACTTGCATAAATATATCCGCACATAAGGCTTGAAGACTGCATACTTACAAGAGTTTTTCTATAGTTACTCTTTCCTGCCGACTCCGAGCTTGCAGACAAGTTTGCTATAATTGTAGCTCCCGCTGCTGCATGCATATTGGACGGCGGACTTACTGTCCATATATCCTCGCATATTTCTATAGCAAGAGCAAAGTTTTTCATATTCTTATCGCGGACAATGATGTTTGTTCCAAAAGGAACTGTGTCATTTCCCCATGAGATGAACTCTGTCTCGGATTTACCAGGCGCAAAGTATCTTGCATCATAAAACTCCGCGTAAGTCGGCAAATGCATCTTCGGCACAATCGCCATTACTTTTCCACGATAAAGAATTACGGCACAGTTATAAAGCTTGTGACACACCGAAACAGGCGCACCCACAATTATAAGTGCATCAACACCTTTTGTTTTTCCTGCTATTTCAAGAACTGCTTTTTCAGCATCACGAATAAGCGTTTCCTGAAAAAACAAATCTCCGCAGGTGTATCCGGTAACTGCGAGCTCCGGGAATACAATAACCTTTGCATCCCCTGCTTTTTTGATATTCTTGATAATTTCGTCCGCATTGAATTTGCAGTCCGCAACCTTAACTTCAGGGGTAACGGCACAAACCTTTATAAAGCCATACTTCATCAGGAATTCTCCTTTATCTTATCCCAGTATTCTTTAGTTAATTTTTCCATCTTATTATCGCCATATTCGTAGTACACAGTATCCTTTATCTTGTCCGGCAGATACTGTTGTCTTACGTAATGGTCAGGATAGCTGTGCGGATATTTATATCCCGCTCCGTGATTAAGTTTCTCCGCTCCACCATAATGTGCGTCCTGTAGATGAGCAGGTATGTTCCCGGTATCCTTTGTTGCAATATCCTGCATCGCCGCATCTATTGCACAAATTGCTGAATTGGATTTCGGTGATGTTGCAAGCATAATAACCGCTTCTGCAAGTGGTATTCTTGCTTCAGGCATACCAAGCTGCAAAGCAGAGTCTACACACGCTTTCGTTATAGCCATTGCCTGAGGATATGCAAGGCCTATATCCTCTGATGCAATTACAAGCATTCTCCGGCAGGCGCTTATCATATCCCCTGCCGAAAGAATTTTGGCAAGGTAATAAACCGCAGCGTCCGGGTCAGAACCACGGATTGATTTCTGGAATGCACTTAAAACGTCATAGTGGCTGTCTCCGTCACGGTCATACCTCAAAACCTTTTTCTGTGTTGCCTGTTCGGCTATTTTTTCGTCTATTACTATTTCGCCATTTTTATCGGCAGGTGTGGTTAAGAAGCAAAGCTCCAGAGAGTTAAGTGCTTTTCTGACATCTCCGCCGCCTGATGCTGCAATATGCATCAAGGCTCCCTCTGTTGCTTTTATTTTGTAGTCCTTATAATCTTCTTCTTCAAGCTTTTTAACTGCACGTTCAAGTGCCTTTTTAACGTCAGCTTCTGAAAGCGGCTTAAACTCGAACACAACACTTCTCGAAAGCACCGCATTATACACATAAAAATACGGGTTTTCGGTGGTGCTTGCAATCAGCGTAATCTTACCGTTTTCCATAAACTCCAAAAGCGACTGTTGTTGTTTTTTATTGAAGTGCTGAATTTCGTCTAAATACAGAAGCACGCCGTTTGCAGTTAAAAATGTGTCAAGAGAATTTATAATATCCTTTACATCTGAAACTGATGCTGATGTAGCATTCAGGTGATGCAAGGTTTTTCCTGTTTTCTTTGCAATTATATTGGCAACGGTAGTCTTTCCGATACCGCTCGGGCCATAGAAAATCATATTAGGAACTTCACCGTTTTCTATTACCCTTTTTAAAATTCCATTATCACCGATTAAATGCTCCTGTCCTACAACTTCTGAAAGTGTTTCAGGGCGTAATCGGTCTGCTAATGGTCGGCTCACTTTGAGCACCCCCTACACGGTTGTTTCTTGGTCAGGTCCTTTTTCATAGGAACATAAAGCTCGCCATTCTTCATAAACCCGTCTCCGCATACTTCATAGCTTTCAAACTCGAAGAAACCTTTTAAGGACACAGGTGCTTTTACAGTCATCCACTTTGCCCCCAAGCGTTCTGCCTTATCGGCTAAAGCCCGCATAACAAGGTCCCCCACATACTGTCTGCGGTATTCCTTATCTAATCCTACAAAGCTAACTTCAAAAGTATCGTCATCAATCTGGGTCATTCGTCCAAGACCCATTTGGCGAATTTCCTCGTATCCTACTATATGATAGGACTTATCCTCCAAATCATCGGTTACCTCATTATAACCAAGTTCACTTCCAAATATTTTATTTCTTAAATCTTTTACGATTTTGTATCCGTTTTCACCGTAAATAAACTGAAATTTAAGCATTTTCCTTTGTCCTAACTAATTAGAATTCAGCAGTACCTACTGTTCTTGGGAACGGAAGCACGTCACGGATATTCTGCATACCTGTAATATACATAACCGCTCTTTCAAAGCCAAGGCCGAAGCCTGCGTGCTTGTTTGTTCCGTACTTCCTAAGGTCTAAATAGAAGTCGTAATCTTCAGGGTTTAAGCCACATTCCTTCATACGTGTTTCTAAAACATCGTAGTTTTCTTCTCTCTGGCTTCCGCCGATAATTTCACCAATGCCCGGAACCAAAAGGTCGCAAGCAGCAACAGTTTTTCCATCGTCGTTAAGTTTCATATAGAAAGCCTTGATTTCCTTCGGATAGTCTGTTACAAATACCGGCTTTTTGAATACCTGTTCTGTTAAGTATCTTTCGTGTTCTGTCTGTAAATCACAGCCCCATTCAACAGGGTAATCAAAGTTATCGTTGTTCTTCTTTAAAATGTCAACAGCTTCTGTGTAAGTTACTCTTGCAAATTCGTTTGAAACAACGTTATTAAGTCTGTCTAAAAGTCCCTTATCAATAAACTGGTTGAAAAATGCCATTTCTTCAGGGGCATTGTCAAGACAGTAGTTGATAATATACTTAATCATATCTTCCGCCAAATCCATATCGTCAGCAAGGTCAGCAAAAGCGATTTCCGGCTCAATCATCCAGAACTCTGCTGCGTGACGTGTTGTGTTTGAATTTTCGGCACGGAATGTTGGCCCGAATGTGTAAACATTTCTGAACGCCATACAATAGGTTTCAACGTTTAACTGGCCTGAAACTGTAAGGTTTGCAGCCTTTCCGAAGAAGTCCTTTCCAAAATCAGTTGTTCCGTCCTCAGCCTTTGGAAGATTATTCATATCCATTGTTGTTACCTGGAACATTTCGCCTGCACCCTCACAGTCGCTTGTTGTTATGATTGGTGTATGAACATAAACAAAGCCTCTGTCCTGGAAGAACTGATGAATTGCATAAGCAATCATAGAGCGGATACGGAATACCGCAGAAAATGTATTTGTTCTCGGTCTTAAGTGACACTGTGTTCTTAAATATTCAAGAGTATGTCGCTTGTTCTGGATTGGGTAATCCGGTGTTGAAGTACCTTCTATAACAACATTTTCAGCCTTGATTTCAAATGCCTGCTTTGCATCAGGGGTCAAAACCAATTTACCTGTAACTGTAACTGATGCTGCAATATTTAAGTGAGTAAGCTTGTCAAAGTTGTCAAGGTTGTCCTCAATAACAATCTGTATGCTCTTAAAGAAACTTCCGTCATTAAGTTCAATAAAACCAAAATTCTTTGACGCTCTTAGGTTTCTTATCCAGCCTGATACTGTAATAGTCTGGTCAGCATATTTTTCTGTGTTTCTGTAAATTTCTTTAACTAATGCTTTCATTTTATATCCCCTCTATATAAATTATTTTTTATCTACAATTTCAATACTGTCTAAAGTTGCTCTGAAATTCTTTCTTATAGCTGCTAAATACTCCTCGCGAAGTGCTTTCTGTTCTGCAAGCTCTGCATCGGTAAGTCCCTCTTCTTTGGACTTTTTTGCCAGCTCATTTATTCTTAAAATCTTATTTTTCTCCATATCCTCTTCGCCTCCATTATACATTATATACCAAAAGAAAAAAAATTTCAATACAAGCTACCAAATCTTATAAAAAAACATAGTATATACTACAAGCGGCTTAAAAGCTGCAAAGCGAAAGGAGGCTACACGCATGGGTGAATGTGGTTGCAACAACGGCTGTGGTGGCTGCGCTAATTTCGATTTCGATATGATTTTGTGGGTTCTTATCATCATCGTTATTGTTACATGTATGTGCAACAACTAAGCTTTAAGGGATAATATCCCTTACGTAAAAGGCTGCACCGCCCAAGGTGCAGCCTTCTTTTTATTCATAGTCTATGCCTATATCATTATTTATAACATTGGCACTTGTGACACTTCCCTTTCCATATCTGTCACGTATCTTATCAATGGCAAGCTCTAATTTTTCTCTTTTTTCATCACGGAAATCAAGGTCAAAAAGATTTACCTGTCCGCCAAATCTTGCGTCAACAAAATTACTGCCTGTTACTGTAATCATTCTGATAGGCTCGTCACTTTTCCAGTTTTCCTCTATAATTTCCATAGCCACCTTGTAAATATCTTTAGTAAGGTATGTGGGGGTTTCCATTGTTTTTTGCCTTGAGATTGTTTTTAAGTCGGTATCCTTTATGTGAACAGAAACCGTATTGCACTTAATATTTTTCTCACGCATCTGGTGTGCGATATTGTCAGAAAGGGTCATAACACCTTTTGCAACATCATCTCTGCCAATCAGGTTTCTCGAAAAAGTCATACCTTTGCCGATTGACTTCACTTCCCTTGCATCGTAAAAGTTGCCGACAGGGTCATTATCTTCCCCACGGGCATATTTCACCAGCATTTCCGCCTGTTTTCCCAGTTTTTTAGCCAAAAGGCTGCTGTCTGCATTGGCAAGGTCGCCAATAGTCTTAATATTACACTTCAAAAGCTCCTGACAGGTCCTCTTCCCCGCAAAAATCATATTACACACAGGCATAGGATAAAGTATTTCCTTAAAGTTTTCCCGTGAGATGACCGTTGTGGCATCGGGCTTTTTATAATCGCTTCCTAATTTCGCAAAAATCTTATTGAAGGAAACACCGATTGAAACAGAAATTCCAAGCTCCCTTTTTACTCGCTCACGGATAGTGTCTGCAATGGTTTTTCCGTCACCGAAAAGCTTTGTGCTTCCCGTAACATCAAGCCAGCTTTCGTCAACACTGAACCTTTCCACCTGATCGGTATAGTCAAAATAAATTTTGTTTATTTTCTCCGAGTATTCCTCATAGATATCGTGATGCGGCGGAACGGTAACAAGGTTAGGACATTTTTGTTTTGCCTGCCAGATAGGCTCTGCAGTTTTCACGCCATAGCTTTTTGCAATTTCGTTTTTTGCAAGAATTATTCCGTGACGGCTTTCCCTGTCACCCGAAACTGCCAAAGGTACATTCTTATACTCAGGCTTTGCGACGCATTCGCAAGACGCAAAAAAATTATTGCAGTCACTATGCAAAATAATTCTGTCCATAGCCTACATCCTTTCAATCAAAAACACAACTCCTGCGTTAACCAAAAACGCCAGACCGATAAGCGCCGAAAACAACTTCTTTTTTGTTTTGTGGCGAAATGTTTTCATTCCAAGTACCGCACCAACAGCACCCATAAAAAATGCAATGCACAAAAGTGTTTTTTCGCTTATTCGCCATTTATTGTATTTTGCACACCACTTGTCAAACCCAAAAAGAAGAAAAACTGCCACATTCCATATTGCAAACAGTGTAAAATATTTTTCATTCATTAGTTTCCCTCGCAAAATTAAATTACATACCTATTATAAATCCCAGCCTGCACCTTTGTCAACCTGATACTTTTGTTAATTTTGTGTTACAAGGCATCACCAATTATTGTAAGTCTGAATAATATATGATATACTGATTATAGTAAAATACAAAAAAGGAGTGATTTTTGTGGATAAGCTAATAGATACTATTAAAAAGGGATTTTCAATCGCCGTAACCGAGGCAGGAAAGCTTACTAAAACAGTTGCTGGAAAAACAAACAACCTTGTGGACGTTACAAAGCTTAATCTTGCATTAAACGAGACAGAAAGAAAGATTACAGCTCTTTATGAGAAAATTGGTGAAACGGTATATTCAAAACACACACAGGGAGAGCTTAACTGCCAGGAGTTTGATGAAATTCTGAATGAAATTGATGCTTTCAAGGCTGAACAGGAAGGCATAAAGGCACAGATTGCCGAGCTAAAGAATGCAATTACTTGTCCTGAATGCGGAATAAATAACGACAAGGACAGTGAATTCTGTTCAAAGTGCGGTGCAAAGCTTTCAGACGATGGCGAAAAGACTGAAGAAGATAAGGTTATTGAAGTAACTGAGTTTACAGAAGAATAATTAAAACAGGAGTGTTAAACTCCTGTTTTTTTTAGGTAATAACTTTTTAAATATTTTTATCGAAAAAGTATTGACATTAACAAAAAATTAGTGTATAATTCTTTTTGTTGTCAATATGGCGGTATAGCTCAGTTGGCTAGAGCATACGGTTCATACCCGTAGTGTCACTAGTTCGAATCTAGTTACCGCTACCAGTCGGAACAAGTTACGCTTGTTCCGATTTTTTTATGTAAACACACATTATGCCTTGACAAAAACCACATAATAATTTAAAATTGTACTTGTATTAAACACGCTCCCGTAGTAAAGAGGATATTACAAGCCCCTCCTAAGGGTTAGTCATCGGTTCGATTCCGGTCGGGAGTGCCATATCGAAACAGGGTCACCTGTTTCGATTTTTTTGTGCAAAAAATGCTTAAATAATGGAAATGACATATTTTAAAAGTTTTAAGGAAATGCTAATAATGTAGTTTTATGTTGAAAGAGGATTTATTATGTTAAAAAAGTTAATTGCTTTTATTATATGTTTTTCTGTACTCCCAACGCCGTGCAGGGCATTTTCTGTAAGTGCCGGTGCAAGCATAGTGATTTGTGCCGACACCAATCAGGTTTTATACGGCGAAAACCAACACAAAAAAATGGGGATTGCAAGCACCACGAAAATTATGACCGCCATTATTGCACTGGAAAACGGCAACACCACAGATATAGTCACAATTTCACAAAATGCAGCCAGTCAGGAGGGTTCTTCTGTATATTTAAAGCCCGGCGACAAGGTTTTGCTTTGCGACCTTTTATACGCTCTTATGCTGAACTCCGGCAACGATGCCGCCATGGCAATAGCCGAACATATCGCAAAGACACCTGACGAATTTGCGGTTTTAATGAACGAAAAAGCCGCCGAGCTTGGTTGTCGCAATACGCACTTCATAAATCCGAGCGGTCTTCCTGATGATTCACATTATTCAACAGCATACGATATGGCGATTATAATGTCTTATGCCATAAAGAATGACGAATTTGCCAAAATTGTAGCAACACGTGAGCATCAGATAAAAACTGCTGACAGCATCACTTATCTAAAAAACCACAACAAACTTTTATGGCAATATCCCGACTGCACAGGCGGGAAAACCGGATTTACCAAAGCATCCGGCAGGTGTTTTGTTTCCTGTGCCGAAAAGGATGGGGTAAGACTGGTTTCTGTCACTCTTGATGCGCCTGACGATTGGAATGACCACAAAAATCTTCTTGATTTCGGTTTTGATAAAGCGGAAATGACGCCTGTTCTTTTACAGAACGAAATTTTATGTACCCGAAGAATACGTGGTGCAAGACTTAATATTTTAGCGGGTGATGATTTCTCCATTCCGCTAAAAAACGGAAGAAAACGCCATATAACCTTAAAGGTTAACCTTGACGAAACCATAAACGGCGAGATAAACTATGGTACACACCTTGGTTATGGCGACATTTACGTGGGTAACGTTCTTGCAGGAACAGTTGAACTTATAAGCGGACAAAGTATTCAGGGTGCTAAACGAAACGCATTCTCTGATACATTTGGTAGCGTGTTTAAGAATACGTTACTAAAATAAAAAATGAGGGTTAAAATGATATGCACCCCAAAAGTTAGACACTTTTGGGGTGCATATCAAACCTTACAATTTTTTAAGGTTCGGCGGTTTATGTTTTAACAAAAACAGCACTTATCTCACAACTAAACCATATTTCACTTTAATTCTTTCAAGTTTTTCCATCATCGGTTCTGAAATAAACCAAAGGAATACTGCTGTTGCAACTGCGTGGACCAAATCAAGCGGCAATCCTGCTATATAACTGGACACAATCATTTCCCAAGTAATATTATTCTGCCACATTATAATTGAAGCAGGGTTAAGAATACCGCCATAAATCACAAGAGTCGTTAAAAATCCAAAAACAGAAAGAAATATTTTGCTCTTTTTAAGAGTATCCTTTTTGAAGAGCAATCCTGCAAAAAAACCAATAGTACCAAGGGCAAACATTTGCCATGGTGTCCAAGGGCCTTGTCCGAAGAAAAAGTTTGAAACAAAGCCTGTAACTGCACCTGTTAAAAATCCCGTTTCTGCCCCGAAGCATAATCCTGAAATAATCAGAATTGCCACTGTGGGTTTAAAATGCGGAGTCATAAAAAATACAGTTCTTCCCGCAACTGCTATGGCACACAGGGCACTTATCACTACAATATCCCGTGCTTTTGGCTTCCGTGACTCGAAACACATAATAAAAGGTATTAATGTTTCCAGTATTATTAATAAGCTTATAAAATAATACTTTCTGTCACCAAAACCTTGTATTCCTGCATATATGGTAAGCGGAACTAAAAATAACGGCAATAGTGTAGTAAAAAGTGTTTTCTTTTTAAGCTTATTCTGTTTTGGAACATTTACAGAATAATTTTTAGTCTCTTTTTTGGGTTTATTTTCCCATTCTGTTTTACTAACCTTTTTTTCTCTCTTCGGCAAATCACCACCGCAAGCAAGAATTATATCTTCTGCTAAAACAGCATCAGGAAGACAAGTTCTCGCCATACGATTTGCAGATGTTGTGTAAAAATTCTTACCCTTAAAAAACTCTCTTGGCGTTCCTTGTGACGTTATATTGCCATCAAACATAAGAGCACATCTGTCGGCATATTCTGCACAGAATTCAATATCGTGAGATACCATAACAATGGTTACGCCTTTTGCTTTTAAGCCCAATAGAATATCTGCAAATTCTTCCTTAAACTGTGCATCCATACCTTTTGTCGGTTCATCAAGTAGCAGTATTTCAGGCCTCATCAGAAGTATTTTAGCAAGAGCAGTTCGCTGTTGCTCACCGCCTGATAAATCATAAGGATGCGAGTCTAAAAGGTTCTCTATTCTGCAAAGTCCTGCAATATTATGTACCTTTTGTTCTTTTTCTTCTTTTGTAAGTTCCTGTTCACTCAAACCTTCCATTAGGTCAAGGTGAACTGTTTTCTTCACGAACACGCTTTGAGGATTTTGCGGTAAAACACCTAAAAGTCCGTCATACAAATTCTTGATTTTTAAAACGCTTTCGCCATTGATTTTTACATCGCCGCGGTATGGCTTGTTAAGTCCTGATATAAGAGAAAGTGCGGTTGTTTTCCCCGTGCCGTTTCCGCCAACTAAGCAAAACAGTTCGCCTTTATTGACGCTTAAATTAAAGTCTTTTACAGCATCAGGCAAATCTTTTTCATACCTGAACCATGCATTTTTCACTTCGATCACAGCATCGGCATTTTCCTGTGCTTTATCTTTTGGGATTACGCCGTCACTTAAAGTGTTCTCTTTTGAATATTCCGAAAGCCACATTCTGCCGTCTCGTACCGTAATAGGACAAGGCAAAGAATTTTTAACACTTGCGTGCACTCTCATAGGTGTTGGAAGTGCTTTACACATATCGTGATTTATGTCTTTTAAAATTTTACCTGCTTTCTTCGGTGTTTCGTCTGCAATAATTTTACCGTTATCCATAACAATAACCCTGTCTGCCAAAGGGAAAGTTTCTTCCATGCGGTGTTCTGTAAGAATAACGGTTGTTCCAAGCTCACGGTTAATCTTTTCAAGAGTATTTAAAAATTCACTTGCTGAAATCGGGTCAAGCTGACTTGTCGGCTCATCAAGTATCAGTACAGATGGGTTCATTACCATCACGGATGCAAGATTTAATAATTGCTTTTGACCGCCCGAAAGTTCTGCCACGTTCTTATAAAACCAGGATTGTATTCCAAAGAATGATGCCATTTCCGAAACTCTTGTTCTTATTTCATTTTGTTCAATCCCAAGGCTTTCAAGTCCGAATGCCAGTTCGTGCCACACCTTATCGGTTACAATCTGATTATCAGGATTCTGCATAACAAAGCCAATGCCCGATGCCTGCTCTTTGACATCGCAGTCTGCAAGTTTTTTGCCGTTAAAATAAATATTTCCCGTAATCTTTCCAAAAGGTGATAATGAAGATTTTAAGAGTCTTAAAAGTGTGGTTTTACCGCATCCCGATTTTCCGCAAAGAAGAATAAACTCGCCCTGATTTATAGTAAAGTTTATATCGCAAAGTGCCATATCACATCTTACAGGATAAGTAAAACTCAAATTTTCGACCTTAAAGCATTCCATTTCATCACCTCCCAAAGTTCAATTATTATAGGGCAAATACAAAGCAGCAGGTATGCTGCAAATACGCTTATTCCGAATACCGAAGCTTCTGCCATTTGCATTGTTGGATAAAATTTAAAACTCATTCCTCCCATCAGGTTACCAAAAAAAGTATATGTTCCCAAAATAAAAATGCATATAAGCGCTTTTTTGTCCCTCTTATCAAATTTAAATATTGAAAAAGCTGTTCTTCCCGGGATGCCATATCCTCGTGCTTTCATACTGTCTGCCGTGTCAATAGCGTTTTCAAGGGACCAGGTTGTCATTATTGACAGAATGTTAACTCCGGCTTTTGCACGCTTTATTATACCGCCTTCTGTTTCATTACGGCCCATACACTTTTGAGCATTTGCTACCACCTTAAGCTGATGTGCAAACTTCGGCACAAAGCGAAGTGTCATTGATATAATAAGCGACATTGACGGAATGATCCTTCCAAACAGATATATAAACTTATCGCTTGTCATTACTTCGTTGTAGCAAGAGAAATGACAAATAACGCTCACTATCATTAAAGCCGTACAAAGTCCGTAAATAACTGACTCCAAAGTGAGCGGATTTCCGCTTGGCAGATAAGCTATAATGGTAACTCCCTCGTGATTAAAAAGCGGGTTTATAAGTGCCATTAAAATCAACATCGGGACCATATATATTAAGTTTTTCCTGACCTGTTTTCCGCCTTTTAGCATCACGGAATATATAAACCCTGATATTAGTGAAACAGTAAGGCAAACTGGATGCATTAAAAAGCATGAAAAACCGATTACAAATACAAAATATGTAAAATTCACAGCTGGGTGATATGTCTTAAACTCATTCATTTTAAAATTCAATTCCTTCTCGTGGTAAAGCTCCGTTTTTATACGGATGCTTTACCGATTTAACTTCAGAGATGTAGTCTGATATACCGGCAATCTTTTCCGTCAAGGTGTGTCCTGTAAGAATGACTTCCAAACCATCTTTCAGTTTTGAAATCAACTCTATCAGCTCATCTTCGTCAATATATCCATAGCTTACCGCATCTAATACCTCATCTAAAACAAGCATCTGATAAGCGTTCGTTTTACTTTTCACATCTACGAAAAGAAGTTCGTTATATGCTTTGGAAAGTACAGGTGTGCGGTCACTATTTGCGTTGTCAAAAAGTTCATAATGCTCATCAGAACACAAAACATCAATGCCATTTATTTTTTTTAAAGTGTTGAATTCAGAAGACTCGCTATTTTTTAAGAACTGCACAATTAACACACGCTTCCCGCACCCTGCACATCGTATTGCCGCTCCGATTGAAGCAGTTGTTTTTCCTTTTCCATCTCCAAAGTAAGTTTGTATCATCTTTATTCTCCTAATTTACATCTTTTCCTAAATTGCAAGTATATACCCATTCAATTTTATCACCGTTTTTCAGCTTGTACTGAGAACATCCCAAAGACGTGGTTTTCCCGTTTACCCGGTATATCCAGCCCGAAAGATTACCGCAATCAAATTCATATAAATTGCCTATGCCTTCTATATAAACGCTATCAGACATTGGAGCTTTATTAAATTCAAAATGTATATTGCGGCTTTTCAGTTCTTTTTCCAAAACATCAAAAACAGTATCACCATCTGAAAATTCCATTTCTGTTTCCGCCAAAATTATTCCGTTTTCAGGCACCAGTTCCAGTTTTTCAGGCGATAACTTTTCTATGTTATTTAAAATTATATCACATCTTACAGTTAAAGTGCAAGAGAGCGTATTCTTTTCCACCGGTGCCGCCTGAGGCTCCGCTGTTTTAAACGGAGCGTCAGGAGTTGGAGTCGGTTTTAGTGTTTCCTTTATTTCGTTTTTCGTAGGTTCTGCAGTTTCTACCTGCTTGTC